>NZ_JBHYUU010000290.1:0-6694 GCF_042749955.1 Kitasatospora sp. NPDC059462
CTCCAGGGGGCTGCTCCACCGGCCGCAGGGCCCGCCGGCGGCCCGGCCTGCCCGGTGCGGCGTCCGGCGGCCGGCGTCCGCGTGTCCGCGGCGAGGCCCCGGTGACGCGCGGGGGTCACTGCGGCGTCCCGGCCCGCCGGCGGGGGCCGGGGAGCGGGCCGCGCGAGGCGAAGGTCCAGCGGTTGGCGGCGAGCGCGTCGTCGGGCTCGGGCCGGGGACCGCGTCCGTAGTGCCGGGTGAAGTCGAACGGGGTGTGGGTGACGGTGGCCCAGCCCAGGGCGGCCAGGTCGGCGGCGGTGTCGGGCCGGGGCTCGTCGTCGAACAGGGCGAGCAGGTCGATGCCGAGCCGGTCGCGGGCCGCGAGGTACACGGGGTTGCGGCGCACGGCGGCGGGCTCCAGACCCAGCTTCACCTCGTAGGCCAGACTGCTCCCGGCCGCGCTCAGCCGGTCCACGGTGGCGATCAGGCACCGCTCCGCCGCGGCGGGCAGGTAGAGCAGCAGTCCCTCGGCGAGCCAGGCGGTCGGCGCGCCCGGGCGGAACCCGGCGGCGGTCAGCGCCGCCGCCCAGTCCAGCCGCAGGTCGCAGGCCACCGGCACCCGCCGCGCCACGGGCCGGGCGCCGACCCCGTCCAGGACCTTCTGCTTGAACGCCAGCATCCGGGCCCGGTCGAGCTCGAAGACGGTCGTGCCGGGCGGCCAGTCCAGCCGGTGGGCCCGGGTGTCCAGCCCGGCGCCGAGCAGCACCACCTGACGGGCGCCGAGCTGGGCGGCGTGCAGCAGGTGGTCGTCCAGGGTCCTGGTGCGCAGCGCGAAGTAGCCGCCGAGCCTGCCCCACAGCGGGTCGTCCGCGACGTCCGCGTCCCCGGGGACGTCCCCGGGGCGCAGCGGCCAGTGGGCGCAGGCGCGGGCGGCGCGGAGGAAGTGCTCGGCGAACGGGTCCCTGGCCAGGGCGTCGGGGCGGCGGCTCTCGATCGCCCGGGCGGCGGCGACCAGCAGGGCGGTCCGTCCGACCCCCTCGTCGACACCGGTGGTGACAGGAGCGGCCGCGGCGGGGGTCATGGAGACTCCAGGTGGTCGGGGTCGGGAAGCCGTGTCCAGACGGCGGGTCGGTCGTGGGTGGTGACGCGGGCACCGTAGACGCGGCCCATGAAGCGCAGGACCTCCTCGTCCGGGTAGTGCAGGGCGGCGGTGCAGTCGCGCAGCACCGTCACGTGGAAGCCCTTCTGGAAGGCGGTGCGCGCGGTGCTGTCCACGCAGACGTCGGTGAAGACGCCCGCGAAGACCAGGTGCCCGATCCCGTGCTCGGCGAGGTGCGGGCCGAAGCCCTCGCCGAGGAAGGCGTCGAAGCAGGCGTACTTGGTGAACACCGCCTCCCCGGGCCCGGGCGCCACGCCGTGGAACTCGGCGCCCCAGCTGCCGTCGAGGCACTTGGGGCGTTTGCCGAGGACGGCGTCCCGGTGGCGCCAGGCGGCGCCCTGGTGCTCGGGGTCGCCGAGGAAGCGGACGAAGACCACCTCGGTCCCGTGCGCCCGGGCCGTCTCGACCGCCCGGGCGGAGGTGGCGGCGACGGTGGTGAGCCGCTCCGGGTCCCCGGGGTAGCGGGCGGCGGCGACGGGGCCGGCGCAGAAGTCGTTCTGCAGGTCGACCACGACCAGCGCCGTGCGGTCCGTCCCGGCGTTCACGGCCGGTCCGCGAGGGTGCCGACCGGGACCGTGCCGACGGGCAGCGCGTCGGCGGGAAGCGCGTCGCCCGCGGCCCGCGGCCCCACGACCGGCAGGGGGCCGGCGACCGGCGGCGGGCCGGCGGGCGGCCGCGCCGTCAGGCCGTCGAGCACGGCGTCGACCACGTCGGTGGTGGAGTGCCGCCCCCCGAGGTCGGGCGTCCGCACGCCGCTGCGGCCCGCCGCGGCCAGGGCCGCTTCGACGGCGGCCACCGCCCCCGGAACGCCCGCGTGCCGCTCGGCGATCGCCGCGGCGGCGCGCAGGGTGGCGACGGGGTTGACGGTGTCCTTGCCCGTGAGGTCGTCGGCGGAGCCGTGCACGGTCTGGTACTCGACCAGTTCCGCCAGCTCCGGGTGGAGGTGGACGTTCTCCGTGCAGCGGTTCTCCTGCCGCTCGCCGCCGAAGCGGTCGAGCAGGACGACGTGCATGATGTCGGCCCACTCGTTGCCCGCGACGATGACCGTGCGGTCGCCCGGACCGTGCGCTATCAGGTTGCGGTTGACCGTGTCGGGCTGGAACAGCCGCACCTCGACGCCGAGGCCCCGCGCGATCTCGTCCACCCAGTCGTCCAGGGCGCCGTCCAGCAGGTGGTACTTGTAGGCCATCACCACCCGGGCGGGCCCGCCGTCGGGCCACTGCCGCCGGGCGCGCCGGACGGCGAAGTCGAGCACCTTGCGGGTGATCTCCCGGCTGAACTCCATGGTCCGGGTGACCACCCCCGGGCTGTGCCGGTTCTCCCCGGTGTAGAACCCCTGGGCCTCGTCCCGGACCAGCAGCAGCGAGGCGTCCCCGGCGGTGATCGGCTCGACCTTCACGGCCTGCAGCCGTTGGCGGACCAGGTAGAGCGACTGGGCGTTGACGGCCGTCCGGAAGACGGCCGTCGTGCCGAGCCGGGCCCGTTCGCGGCAGAAGCGTTCGTAGTGCCGGGCGTCCTCCTCGGTCAGCCGGCGGATCCGCGCGGTGTCGCCCACCTCCTGCCGCAGCGAGACGTAGGAGTGGTAGGTCCGCGGGGACCTGACGATCTCGACCCCGGCACCGGAGCCGCACACGGCCGCTATCCGGTGCAGGGCCCGTTCGAAGACGGCCGCGAGCTCCACGCCCGTTCCCCGGCCCACCGCGAGTCCGACTGCTGGTTTCACACTGCTCCTCGGCTGGTCGTCGACTGGTCCGGTACGGGCGGGGCGCCGCGGCCGGACGGATCAGGTGGTCGGGTCGCCCACCAGTTGGTCCCCCGGGATCCCCGCCTTGTCCGGGGCGTAGTAGTCCCGGATGCCCTCCGCCCAGGTGGCGACCGGGATCCGGTCGTCCGCGGTCGGCTCGAAGGCGTCGAAGAGGGCGTCGATGTTGGCGTGACCGAAGCCGATCGCGGTCATCAGCGCGATGAACAGCGGGCGTTCGACCAGGCCGTCGCCGTCCGGGTCGCCGAGCGCGGCCAGGGCGTCGGCGAACTGTCCGATCGTCGCGCCGAAGCGCTCGGGGGACAGCACGAACTCGCGGAACTCCTCCCGGGTGACCACGCCGTCCCCATTGGTGTCCAGCTCCGTCTCCAGGGTCACCCAGTAACGCCGGAAGGCGGTGCGGATGGCGTCCTTGGCGGCCTCGTCCGCGTCGACCGCGGCCTCGACCACGCGCTTGGACATCAGGTCGAAGTCCCCGATGTCGATCACACCGTTGCCATTGGCGTCGAACAGGCCGAAGACGAGCTCGATCCGCTGGGTGGCCTCGGTCCGCATGTGCCGCTCCTTCTTTCCGTACGTCGGGGCCGCTGGGTGCCCGATCGGTCTCCCACTATCGGCGAGCGGTGGCGGCCCGTCCGCCCAGCCGCCGTCTGCTTCACCTGATGGAGTGAAGTTCACCGACCGGCAGGGCAGTTGGCGTGACGCCGGGCCGGCGGGCGGGCCGGTGACCAGGTCGGTGACCGGGCCGGCCGCCGGGTGGGTACGCCCGGGACATGACAGCCGACCGGGGCGGGGGCCCGGTCGGACTGGGAGCGATGCTGCCGTAGCGGCCGGCTCCCCCGGGCATTCGAGCGGAATCGTCCGAACCTGATCACGGGTGTCCATGACGCCACCGTTGAGCAACGGGCTGCTTGTCGGGTCGGATGCCGAAATGACCGCAGCGGACCGCCCGCGGACAGCCCCTCCGAACGCCCCGGCCGCTTCCCCCGGACGCTTTCCCCGGACGCTTTCCCCCGACCGTCTCCCAGGGCCGTCTCCCAGGGCCGCCCCCCGGACGGAGCAGCGCACCGTGCGGGCACCGGAGCGGGGCTGGGATCTTCGGAGCACGTGCGGCTTCACCGCGCCGTCCGCCCGGTGCCGAGACCTGGAGGCCCCCGATGTGGCAGGCTCCCCCCGCAGCCGCCCCGTATCCGCAGGAGTGGCTGCCCACGCTCGACCTGCCGGCCCCCGGACCGCAGCACCGGCTCACCGTGCTGCTGCGGATCCTGTTGCTGATCCCGCAGTTCGTGGTGGTGTGGGTGCTGTCGGTGGTGGCCTTCCTCGTCACGGTCGTCGGCTGGTTCGGCGCGCTGGTCCTGGGCCGCCTGCCCGGCTTCGCGGCCGACTACCTCTCGGCGTACGTGCCGTACGAGACCCGGGTCTCCTGCTACCTCCTGCTGACCCACGACCGCTATCCGCCGTTCGCCTTCCGCACCCCCGGCCATCCGGTGCGCGTGGAGCTGCGGCCGGGCGAACTGAACCGCCTCGCCGTGCTGTTCCGGCTGGTCCTGGTGATCCCGGCGGCCGTCGTCCAGGGGCTGCTGTTCGCCGGCTGGTGGGTGGTCGGCTGGATCAGCTGGCTGGTGGTGCTCGCCCTCGGCCGGATGCCGCAGCCGCTGTTCGAGGCGACGGCGGCGGTGCTGCGCTACCGCATGCGGTACCTGGCCTACCTGCTGATGCTGACCTCGGCCTATCCGAAGCGGCTGTTCGGCGACGAACCCGGCTCCGAGCCGGGCGGGCCGGTGTCGGCGACCCGCCCGCTGGTCCTCGGCGGCCCGGGCCGGGCGCTGCTGGTGGCCTTCCTGCTGCTCGGCCTGCTGTCCGGGGCGACCGGCTCGATCACCGCGGAGGTCACCTCGGACGACGACGAGGTCCGGCAGGTCACCGGGCCGCTGCTGCGGGCCCCCCGGAGCGGCTGACCGCCGGGGCCCGGGGCCACCGGCGTCCCGCCGTCCCGGTCCTCGGTACCGGACCGGGACGGCAGGGAGCCCGTCAGCGGATTCTGCGGGTTCAGCGGGTTCTGCGGGTTCAGAAGGTGAGGTTCCAGGCGTCGATCGTGCCGGTGTCGCCGGTGGCTCCGTCCTTCACCCGCAGCTTCCAGGTGCCGTCGGCCGCGCTCGCGGAGGCGTTCACCAGGTAGGTCTTGGCCACGTTGTCGGCGCTGTCGCCGTTCGCGAAGTCCTCCAGGAGGTACACGGTGCCGTTCGGGGCGACCAGGGAGAGGACCAGGTCACCGCGGTAGGTGTGCTTGATGTCCACGCCGACCTTCAGGGCGGTGGGGGCGCTGCCGCCGACGCCGGTGACGACGAGCGGGCTGTCCACCGTGGCGTTGTCGGTGATCGCCACGTCGGTCAGGGTCTCGAAGTACTTGCCGGCCGGCGGGGTGGTGCCGCTGACGGCCTTGAGCGCGTCGACCTGGCCCTCGCCGAAGAAGGCGTTGGCGGCGGTGGTGCCGGTGCAGCGGCTGTCGGACGCGGGGCAGGCCACGTCGTTGGCCTGGACGGCCAGCCGGGCGCGCAGGTCGGCCGGGGTGAAGGACGGGTTGGCGCTCGCGAGCAGCGCCGCGACGCCGGTGACGTGCGGGGAGGCCATCGAGGTGCCGCTCTTGGTGCCGTACTTGCCGCCGGGCAGCGTGGAGTACACGCCGGTGGCGCCGTCCCCGCCGGGCGCGGCGACGTCGATGACGCCCCGGCCGTAGTTGGAGTAGGAGGCCTTGGCGGTGCCGCTGGCCATCGCGGAGACGGTCACCACGCCCGGCAGCTCGGTCGGGATGTCCAGGCAGGCGTTGGTGATGGTCCGGGTGACCGGGGTCGAGTCGTTGGGGCTGGCGCTGTCGGTGGTCTTGTTGGCGAGGTCGTAGTTGGAGTTGCCGGCCGCGGCGACCTGCAGCGAACCCTTGCCCTCGGCGTACTCCTGGGCGCGGCGGACGCCCTCGATGATGGCCGCCTGGTCCAGGTTGTCCGGGCAGTTGAACTGCCAGGGATCGGTGTAGTAGCTGTTGTTGGTCACCTTGAAGCCGTGGTCGCCGGCCCAGACGAAGCCGCAGACGGTGTTCTCGGCGTAGAAGAGCGTGCTGGTCGGCTCGGCGATCCGGACCGAGGCGATCCGCACGCCCGGGGCCACCCCGACGACGCCCTTGCCGTTCTTCGCCGCGGCGATGGTGCCGGCCACGTGGGTGCCGTGGGTGTCGACGTCGCGCCAGGCGCCGGTGCGGGTGTCGGGCCTGCCGTACGCGCAGGAGACCGAGTCGGCGGCGTCGAAGTTGGGCGCGAGGTCCTGGTGCTGGTCGTCGACGCCGGTGTCCAGCACGCCGACCTTGACGGTGGCCGAGCCGGTGGAGACGGCCCAGGCCTGGTCGGCCTTGATCTGGGTCATGTCCCAGCGGTTGGTCTCGGTGAGGGTGGTGGCCGACTGGGCGGGGTTGGCGGGCAGCGCCGGGTTGTAGGCGTCGGCCGGGACGTCCGAGGTCCGGGTGGCGCCGACCTGCTGGACGCCGGGCACCGCCCGCACGGCGGCGGCGAAGCCGGTGGCGGTGGCGTGGGCGACGACGACGCCGATCGCGTCGTAACTCGCGAAGACCGTCCCGCCGTTGGCGGTGACCGCGGCCTTGGCGGCGGCGACGTCGGCGGGGGCGCTGATCACCAGGTAGGCGCGGGTCCCGGCGGCCCAGCCGGCGGCGGCCCGGGGGGCGGTCGCCGCGGCCGGGGCCTGCGGGGCGGGTGCGGCGACGGGGACCGCGCCGGCCGGGGCGGCGG
>NZ_JBHYUU010000291.1:0-6680 GCF_042749955.1 Kitasatospora sp. NPDC059462
GCCGCCGACGCCCTCGCGTCCGCGGCCGCCCCGGCCGTTGGTACCGCTGCACGGGCCGTCACCGGCCCCGCCCGACTCAGACGTTGACGCCGAAGTCCTGGGCGATGCCGCGCAGGCCGGAGGCGTAGCCCTGGCCGATCGCACGGAACTTCCACTCGGCGCCGTTGCGGTACAGCTCGCCGAAGACCATCGCCGTCTCGGTGGAGGCGTCCTCGGTGAGGTCGTACCGGGCCAGCTCCTTGTTGTCCGACTGGTTCACCACCCGGATGAACGCGTTGCGGACCTGGCCGAAGTTCTGGGACCGGTTCTCGGCGTCGTAGATGGACACCGGGAAGACGATCTTCTGGACGTCGGCCGGCACGGTGGCCAGGTTGACCTTGATCTGCTCGTCGTCGCCCTCGCCCTCACCGGTGAGGTTGTCACCGGTGTGCTCGACCGAGCCGTCGGGGCTCTTGAGGTTGTTGAAGAAGACGAAGTTGCCGTCCGAGCCGACCCTGCCCTCGGTGTTGCAGAGCAGGGCGCTGGCGTCCAGGTCGAAATCCGTGCCCGTGGTGGTGCGGACGTCCCAGCCGAGGCCGACCACCACGGCGGTCAGGCCGGGGGCTTCCTTGGTGAGCGAGACATTGCCGCCCTTGCTCAGGCTGACACCCACTGGTCCTCCAAGATTCGGGAGGCACTCCTCGGTGCCCCCGTGGTGCGGTCCGAGACTCCGACGGCGAACCGTGCCGGGCCTCTGACCAGCCAACGAGCCGATCGTAGTGCGGGGTTCCCGTCCGCGCCGGGGAACCGGCCCGACGCGGGCGGGGCGAGGTCCGCGGACGCCCGCGGACCCGGCTCAGAGCGCGCCGAGGGCGGCCAGGTACTCCTGCTCGTCACGGGCGTCCGGCAGGCCGTTCACGACGCTCCAGCGGACCACGCCGGCCTTGTCGATCACGAAGGTGCCGCGCACGGCGCAGCCCTTCTCCTCGTCGAAGACGCCGTAGGCGCGGGAGACCTCGCCGTGCGGCCAGAAGTCGGAGAGCAGCGGGAACTCCAGGCCCTCCTGCTCGGCGAAGACGCGCTGGCTGAAGGGCGAGTCGTTGGCGACGCCGAGCACCTGCACCTCGTCGTTCTGCAGGCGCGGGAGCTCCTTCTGGATCGCGCAGACCTCACCCGTGCAGACGCCGGTGAACGCGAACGGGTAGAAGACCACGACGACGTTCTTGTCGCCCCGGAAGTCGGAGAGCCGGACCAGCTCGCCGTGCTGGTTCTTGAGCTCGAAGTCCGGAGCCTCGGTGCCGATCTCGATGGCCATGCGGGGACCTTTCCCACTCGACGCGACTGGGCCGCGCGGGTGGCGCGGCGAGCGCCATCCTCGCATTCGCCGGGGCCGGCTGGGCCGGACGGGTGAGGGCTGCGCCGTCCGGGACCACCGCTTTCGCCCTGGGCGAACGGTTCGGCCGTCCGGGGCGGCCCGCGGAGCCGGGCGGGACGGGGCGGAGCCGGGCGGGCAGGACGTACGGGCGGGGCGGACGTACGGGCGGGCAGGGCGGCCGGGACGCGGCCGGGACGCGGCCGGCGGGAAAACGACCGGGCCCCGCCGGAGGATGCTCCGGCGGGGCCCGGTGAGGCCCGTCAGGCGGCGCTCAGCGCTTGGACTGCTTGGCGGTCGACTTGGTCGCCAGGCGGGTCGCGGCCCAGTCCTTGGCGATCGCGATCGAGCTGGTCTGGGAGAGCCCGGCGGTCTTCGCGGCGTCGGCGATGTCCGAGGCCTCGATGTGGCCGTCCCGGCCGGTCTTGGGCGTCAGCAGCCAGATCAGGCCGCCCTCCGCCAGGTACTCCAGGGCGTCGACGAGGGCGTCGGTGAGGTCCCCGTCGTCGTCGCGGTGCCACAGCAGGACGGCGTCGGCGACGTCGTCGTAGTCCTCGTCGACGAGATCCGTCCCGGTGATCTCCTCGATGCCCTCGCGGAGGTCCTGGTCAGTGTCTTCGTCGTACCCCAGCTCCTGGATGATCTGGCCCTCTTCGAAGCCGAGACGGTTCGCCGGGTTGGACTTGTCCGCGGGGTCCGCGGTCGCGCTCACGGGAATAACCTCCAGTATTCGGCTCGGCGTCCATGCCGAGGCTGTGGCCGTAGTCCACACGGGCGCGGCGGTTCGCGCAAGTACCCGACCCCCGATCCCCTCCAAAGGTTGACGTGTCGCGCCGGGACACGCCGGGCGACGTGTCGGGAATCACACCGATTTGCCCTTCTCTGCATGGGACAAGGATGCTTCGGGTGGTCCTGGTCCACAGGCCGTACGCACGCCCGAGATGCGAACGGCATTCGGGTCCGCGCGTGCGCGGGCGTAGAGTCTCCTGTTGGCCCTCACCCCACCCGTCCGCCATCGGACGGAAGGGAAACCAGGTCGGACCACCTCTGTTCGTAACACCCGGGGGTGCGCGGCCCGGACGATGCTGTCCGGATCGCACATCACCAGACCGCTCCTTCTGTCAGGGAGAGCGGTTACCGATCGGTAGAGATGACGGATCTCCGAGCGCGGTAGCACGATGGAGGCGGCGCGACACACCTCAGTTTCGACCGACAGTGAAGGAACAGCGTGGCTTCCGGATCCGATCGCAACCCGATCATCATTGGCGGCCTTCCGAGTCAGGTCCCGGACTTCGATCCCGAGGAGACCGCGGAATGGCTGGAGTCGCTCGATGCGGCCATCGACGAGCGGGGGCGTGAGCGTGCCCGTTACCTGATGCTGCGGCTGATCGAGCGCGCCCGCGAGAAGCGTGTCGCCGTGCCCGAGATGCGCAGCACGGACTACGTCAACACCATCGCCACCAAGGACGAGCCGTTCTTCCCCGGCAACGAGGAGATCGAGCGCAAGATCCTCAACGCGACCCGCTGGAACGCCGCGGTGATGGTCTCCCGGGCGCAGCGCCCGGGCATCGGCGTGGGTGGCCACATCGCCACCTTCGCCTCCTCGGCGTCGCTCTACGACGTCGGCTTCAACTACTTCTTCCGCGGCAAGGACGCCGAGGGCGAGTCCGGCGACCAGATCTTCTTCCAGGGCCACGCCTCCCCCGGCATCTACGCCCGCGCCTTCCTGCTGGACCGGCTCACCGAGCAGCAGCTCGACGCCTTCCGCCAGGAGAAGTCGAAGGCGCCGTACGGCCTCTCCAGCTACCCGCACCCGCGGCTGATGCCGGACTTCTGGGAGTTCCCGACCGTCTCGATGGGCCTCGGCCCGCTCGGCGCGATCTACCAGGCCCGGATGAACCGCTACCTGGAGCACCGGGGTATCAAGGACACCTCCGACTCGCAGGTCTACGCCTTCCTCGGCGACGGCGAGATGGACGAGCCCGAGTCGCTCGGCCAGCTGTCCCTGGCCGCCCGCGAGGGCCTGGACAACCTGACCTTCGTGGTCAACTGCAACCTGCAGCGCCTCGACGGCCCGGTCCGCGGCAACGGCAAGATCATCCAGGAGCTGGAGTCGCAGTTCCGCGGCGCCGGCTGGAACGTGATCAAGCTGGTCTGGGACCGCAGCTGGGACCCGCTGCTCGCGCAGGACCGCGACGGCGTCCTGGTGAACAAGCTGAACACCACGGTGGACGGCCAGTTCCAGACCTACGCCACCGAGTCCGGCGCGTACATCCGCGAGAACTTCTTCGGCGGCGACCTGCGGCTGCGCAAGATGGTCGAGTCGATGACCGACCAGCAGATCCAGCACCTGGGCCGCGGCGGCCACGACCACCGCAAGATCTACGCGGCGTTCAAGGCGGCCCGCGAGCACAAGGGCCAGCCGACCGTCATCCTGGCGCAGACCGTCAAGGGCTGGACCCTGGGCCCCAACTTCGAGGGCCGCAACGCCACGCACCAGATGAAGAAGCTGACGGTCGAGGACCTGAAGCGCTTCCGCGACCGGCTCCACCTGCCGATCACCGACAAGCAGCTCGAAGAGGGCTACCCGCCCTACTACCACCCGGGCCGTAACTCGGAAGAGATCCAGTACATGCACGACCGCCGCCAGGAGCTGGGCGGCTACGTGCCGACCCGCAAGGTGCGGCCGCGCCGGCTGGAGCTCCCGGGCGACGACGCCTACAAGGCGGTCAAGAAGGGCTCCGGCAACCAGACCATCGCCACCACCATGGCGTTCGTCCGGCTGCTCAAGGACCTCATGCGGGACAAGGGCATCGGCAACCGCTTCGTGCCGATCGCGCCCGACGAGTACCGCACCTTCGGCATGGACTCGCTGTTCCCGTCGGCGAAGATCTACAACCCGCTCGGCCAGACCTACGAGTCGGTCGACCGCGATCTGCTGCTGGCGTACAAGGAGTCGCCCACCGGCCAGATGCTGCACGACGGTATCTCCGAGGCCGGCTGCACCGCCTCGCTGATCGCCGCGGGCTCGGCCTACGCCACCCACGGCGAGCCGCTGATCCCGGTGTACGTCTTCTACTCGATGTTCGGCTTCCAGCGCACCGGCGACCAGTTCTGGCAGATGGCCGACCAGCTGGCCCGCGGCTTCGTGCTCGGCGCCACCGCCGGCCGCACCACGCTGACCGGCGAGGGCCTGCAGCACGCCGACGGCCACTCGCACCTGCTGGCCTCGACCAACCCGGGCGTCGTCGCGTACGACCCCGCGTACGGCTTCGAGATCGCCCACATCGTCCAGGACGGCCTGCGGCGGATGTACGGCTCCAGCGAGGAGCACCCGACCGGCGAGGACGTGTTCTACTACCTCACCGTCTACAACGAGCCGATCAAGATGCCGGCCGAGCCCGAGAACGTGGACGTCGAGGGCATCCTCAAGGGTCTGCACAAGTACGCGGCCGGCACCGCTGGCCAGATCCCGGCGCAGATCCTCGCCTCCGGCGTGGCCGTGCCGTGGGCCCTGGAGGCCCAGCGGATCCTGGCCGAGGAGTGGAACGTCAAGGCCGACGTCTGGTCCGCGACCTCCTGGAACGAGCTGCGCCGCGACGCGGTGGAGGCCGAGGAGTTCAACCTGCTGCACCCCGAGGAGCAGCAGCGCGTCCCGTACGTGACCAGCAAGCTCCAGGGCTCCGAGGGCCCGTTCGTCGCGGTGTCCGACTGGATGCGCGCGGTGCCGGACCAGATCGCCCGCTGGGTGCCGGGTCAGTGGCAGTCGCTGGGCGCCGACGGGTTCGGCTTCGCCGACACCCGTGGTGCGGCCCGCCGCTTCTTCCACATCGACGCGCAGTCCGTCGTGCTGGCCGTGCTCACCGAGCTGGCCAAGCAGGGCAAGATCGAGCGCAGCGCGCTGAAGGACGCGATCGACCGCTACCAGCTGCTCGACGTGGCGGCGGCCGACCCGGGCGCCGCGGGCGGCGACGCCTGAGCCGGTAGCCGGTGGTCCTGAGGGGCCGGTCCTCCCGACGCGTGCGGGAGGGCCGGCCCCTCGGCCGTTCCCCCGCTGTGACTCCGGTCACAGCCGCTTGAACCTCACACCGGTGTCAGCTCCTAGGCTCGTCCCGACGAACCGGACCGCCGAGGAGGGTCACCGAGATGAACGCCGCCCACCCCCAGCCCGCCGACGGCGGGAACGACGACAACCGCACCGTGATCGCCGAGTTCCGGGCGGCCGGGGGCGTGGTCGGCGGCGACTTCGCCGGCCGGAGCCTGCTGCTGCTCACCACCCGCGGCCGGCGCAGCGGCGAGTCCCGCACCACCCCGCTGGTCTACCTGCGGGACGGCGGGCGGGTGATCGTCTTCGCGCTGAACGGCGGCGCACCGGCCGACCCGGCCTGGTACCGCAACCTCGCCGAGAGCCCCGAGGTCACCGTCGAGCTCGGCCCGGACGCCTTCGCCGCGCACGCCGTGCCGCTCGACCCGGCCGAGCACGAGAGCCTCTGGGCCCGGCAGATCGAGGCCGAGCCGCTGTTCGCCGAATTCCGCGCCCGAACCACCCGGGCCGTCCCGCTGGTGGAGCTGCGACCGGCGGCCTGAGCGAGGTCGGCGCCAATTCCCTCTTAACCTTCCCGAGAGTCACGCTTAAGGTGTCCTTCCAGGGGGCGAGGGGAGGGGGCCGGTATCGTGCGCGCACCGAGGACGGGGGCCTTCCCCCTGGCATTGCTGGTCGGGGTGACGACCGGCGCCCTGCTGTCCCAGCTGCTGCCCGCTCCGGAGGAGCTCGGCGGGCCCGCGGTGGCCCTGCCGGCCGCCCCGGACCGGGGCCTGGCCGACCTGCTGCCGGGACCGGCGCCCGCCCCGGGCGGCTCACCCCCTCCCGGCGCCCCGGCCGCTCCCGGTGCCCCCTCCGGCCCCGTCGACCCCGGGAATCCCGGCGGCGCCGGTGCACCGGCCGCGCCCGAGGAGCCGGGGGCGGCGACGGCCGGGGACCCGGCCGCGCCCCCGTCGTCCGGCCACGAGCCGACCGCGCCGGCCGCCCCCGGGGGCCGGACCTCGCCCGGCAAGGGACCGGCCCTCGGGCTGGTCTCCGCCGAGGTGCCGCCGTCCACGGCCCCGACGACCTCCCCGGCGCCGGTCGCCCCGGCCCGCCCGACGGTCCCCGCCTCCCCGCTCGCACCGCCCGCCGCCGGCCCGGCCGGCGGCGGCGCGCCGACGGCCACCGGGACCCCGGCGCCCCCGGCTCCCGAGCCCACCAGGACGGCCCCCGCGCCGCCGCCCTCCCCGGCGCCCGGCGGGGGCAGCCACTTCGGGCCGACCCAGGTCCTGCCCTCCCCCACGC
>NZ_JBHYUU010000292.1:0-6661 GCF_042749955.1 Kitasatospora sp. NPDC059462
AAAAACTGAAGACTCGCGGAGACCGGCTCTGCTTAAAAAAAAAAGGCACGCCGGAAGGGTTCCGCTGCCGGCGGCGCCGGGCGCACCGGGCGCCGCGGCCCGGGCAGCGGCTCGCCCAGGCCGTCGTACGGGTCGCGGCCGGGCCGGGGCTCGTCCCCCGACCGCTTCCCGGGGGCCGGCCGGTCGCTCTCCGCCCGGCCCCAGCGCTTCGGTGCGGCCTCCGGGCGCCCGGGTTCGCTCCGTCCGGCTTCGCTCCGCCCGGGTTCGCTGCGCCCGGTCTCCTGCTGCTCGGGTTCCTCCGACCAGAAGGCGTCGGCCATGGCCTTCCCGATTCTGCGTGCGGCCCTCCCCCATCCGGACGGTCCGGGTCGCGGGCCGGGCCTCGGCCCCGGCGTCGCACCGGGACCGGGTTCGGCCGCGGGCGCGGGACCGGACCGCCCGGGTGCGGGACCGGACCGCCCGGGTGCGGGCGGCGGCGGTACAGGACGGGGCGGCGGCGGGGGCGGCGGGGGCCGCAGCAGCTCGTAGCCGTGGCAGTCCGCGCTGGTCAGATGGGTGAGCCGGTCCGCGTCGGCGTCCGCGCGGCGGCGCCAGCCGGTGACCAGCACGCACCGGCCCGGCCCGGCCGCGGCGGCCGCCCAGAGTCCGGGCGCGTCCGCCTCGGGCAGCAGGTGGCACCCGGCCGGAAGGGCGGGCCGCCACACCGCCGGCTGCGGCGCCGCCCCGGCCGCGAGCGGTGCCCGCTCCGGCCACGGCGCGGCGACCGCCCGGGTGGTCCGCGGCTCGGCCTCCTCCCGCCCCACCGCCTCCCAGGTCTGCGCGATCCACTCGGCGTAGACCGGTCCGGCCCAGTCGGCCAGGTGGCCGGCCAGCTCGGCGAGTGCGGGGACCCTCCCACCGCTGCCGGCCGACGCGGGCCGGTACCAGCCCACGAAGCCGTACAGCGGACGGCCGAACCGGTCCTGCACCATCACCCGGCTGATCAGGTCCAGCTCGCAGGCGGCCCCGACCAGGACCCCTCGGTCGTCACGGTGCAGCAGGAAGCGCGGGCCGTGCTCCAGCCGGCTCCCGCCGGCCACGGCGGCGCGCACGGCGTCCCCCACCGGTCCCTGCCGGTCGACCCCGGCGGGCAGCGCCCGCCACCACTGGTCGACCCGCAGGGTGCGGCCGTAGACCACCGCCGACCAGCCGTCGGCGTTCCCGGGCCCGGGCCCGTCGGTCGTGCTCCTCGTCATGGCGTTCGCCCCTCAGTCCGTGAGCAGCCGGCCGTCGCGGAAGATCGCGACCCCCCGCAGCTCCTCGTCCAGCTCCCGGCAGCGCTCCTGGGCGCGCTGCAGGTCGGCCGAGGTCGCCGAGCTGCTGGCGAGCAGCCGGTCGATCTCCTGCCGGGCGCTGTTCTTCTGCGCCCCCTTGAACAGCCCGCCGAACAACCCCTGGCTGAGCGCGGCCAGTTCGCCGCGCGAGGCGTCGAGGCTGCCGGCGAGCCTGGACATCTCCTGCCGGTTCCGCACGATGCCCTCGCTGAGGTAGTGGCGGAGGCTGAAGATGATCGGCAGGTGGAGGTTCTTCGGGGCGATCCGGCTGGCGTCCACGGTGGCCTGGGCCGCCGCGCCGAAGTTGCCGAGCTGGACGGCGCAGAGCGCCACCGTGACGCCCTCGGCGTCGTCGCCGCCGAGGACCGGGACCAGCTTGGCGAAGTTCCGGCCGGCCGTCTGGAGCGCCTCGGCGGGCCGCATGCCGGTGCGCTCCGCCAGCAGGTCCGCCTTGGTGAGCAGGACGGTGACGCCGGGGACCGGGTCACCGTCCGCCAGGCGTGCGCTGAACACCCGGGAGATCGCGCGGCTGAACCGGGAGATCTCCATCGGGTCGTCGTCCCGGTCGAGGTTGCCGGGCGCGCCGTGCTTGATCCACTCGGCCACGTGCTCGGAGTCCAGCGCCAGGATGATGCTGTCGGACCGCATCAGCCGGTCCTCCAGCAGCGCGACGTCCTCGGCGGCGCCGCGCCGGTCCAGGGCGGCGTTGCCGCGGAAGTCCACGCAGTCGATGGTCATGAGGTCGCGCATGCCCCGGCGGAACACGAACTCGTAGGAGATCGGCCGGTCCGAGGTGGCCTTGGGCATCGTGCCGGTACGGCGCAGCCGGGCCCAGTCCTCGGCGAGGTCGAGGTCGAGGTCGGGGTCGGTCGTGTAGAGGTAGTAGCCCTGCACGCCCATGGAGAGCCGGTTGTACATGCCGTGCAGGTAGGCCGTCTTGCCCGAGCCGCTGGCTCCGAGCAGGGTGAGGGTGAGGGTGGGGACCGTCATCGTGCGGTGTCCTTCGTCTCGTGGGGTCGGTCGTCGGTGAGGTCGTTGCCCGGTGGCGCTGCCGCGTGGCAACGCCCGTGCGGGGCAACACCGGTGCGTGGTGGCGCTGTTCGTCGGCGGTGGTCGGGAAGGATCGGGGCGCTCAGAGCGCGAGGACGTCCTCCAGCAGTTCGCCCAGCCGGTCGGCCGGTGCCACCAGCGGTTCCAGGCGCGCCAGTTCGGCGGCGGCCCGGGCGCGGTCGCGGTCGCGGATGGAGGCCCAGGACGGTTCGTCCTCCCACCAGCTGCTGAGCCGGTCCCACAGGGTGTCGCGCTGGTCGGCGAAGCGGGCGGAGGCCATCAGGCTGTCGATCGAGGCGGACAGCTCCATCGCGCGGCCGATGATCCCGAACCGGAGCGTCCAGAGCACCGGCAGCGCCACGCCCTCCGGCTCCGGCCCGCAGACCAGCGGGATGAACGCCCCCTGGATGTGCCGGGTCTCCTGGACGGCCTCGATCAGCGGCATGAACGGTCCGACGAAGCGCTTCTCCGCGTCGGGCGCGCCGAGGTCGACGAGGTCGGTCTTGGTGAGGGCGATCACCAGCGGGGTCACGCTCTCCTCCCGGTCGGCGACGGCCTGGTGGACGCGGACGACGAGCCGGCGGACGTCCTCCGCAGCCTCGGGGTCGGTGTCCAGGCGCAGGGCGTCGACGAAGAGCACGATGCCGTCGGCGGCGACCAGGTCGTCGTGCAGACGGGCGGCCTGCGGGCTGGAGCGGCGGTGTTCGGTGAGCGCGCCGCCGCGGTGGTCGGTCCAGCGGAACGGGAAGATCTCGTCGCCGTCGTGGCAGAGCACGAACTCGTAGCGGTGCGGCCGGTCGCTGGCCCTCGGGTAGCGACCGCGCAGGATGGCGCGGGCGTCGGCCAGCAGCGAGCGGTGGGCGTCGCGGTCGGCGGTGCGCAGGGTCATGCCCTCGACGCCGTCGCACATGGCGGCGTACATCAGGGAGAGGTAGCTGGTCTTCCCGGCCGCGCTGTGGCCGAGCATCACGATGTCCATGCGGTTCCTCGCGGTTCTCGCGGGTCCTCGGGCGGGTGGTGCGCTTTCGGGCAGGGCAGGGCAGGGCAGGGCAGGGCGGGGCACGGCGCGGCTCGACGACGGCGGCGGCGTGACGGTGGCGGCGTGACGGTGACGGGGTGACGGGGTGACGGGTCGGGGACGAGGCAGGAGCGCCGGCGGCTCAGAACCAGAGCTCGGGATCGACCTCGTCCGGGTAGTGGGTGACGCTCCAGCGGCGGGCGGCCGGCTCCTCGGCGCCCGCCCCGTCGGAGCCGGCGTCGGTGTCGGAACCGCCCTGGGCGGGCGGCGCGGGCGGGTCGGTGAGCGCGCCGAGGGCCACGGCGGCCTTGGGATCGGCGGCCAGGTCGGGCATCCGGCCCAGCCAGGCGGCGACCAGGTCGGCGACCGGCGGCGTCAGGCTGGCGGCCCCGCTGAGCACCATGGCCCCCAGCCCGTCCGGGGTCAGCCCGGCGCGGGTGACGGTCCGCTCCAGCAGCCCCACCGAGGCGGTGAGCGCGGGGGTGACGGCCGCCCGGTACTCACCGCCCTGGACCACGAAGGGATCCGGGTAGCCGGGCACCGCGAGGTACACGGTGCCGGTCTGTGACAGGGATTCCTTCGCCAGGGTCACCTCGCGTGCGAGCTGGGCCCGTTGGTGAGCGGCGGCGGGCGCCGGGTCGGACCAGAGCCGCTGCCACGGCTCGGGGTCGAGGTCCAGCGCACGGTCGCGGAGCAGTTCGAACAGGGCCTGGTCGAGGTCACGGCCGCCGAAGTCGGGGTCTCCGGCCACCGCGACGGCCCGGAAGCCGTCCGCCTCCCGGCGGAGCACGGCGATGTCCACGGTGCCGCCACCGAGGTCGTAGACGGCGATCGGCGCGCCGCCGTCCGCCGGGGCGGCGTCGGCCGCGTGGAAGCGGGCGGCCGCCACCGGTTCCGGCAGCAGTTCCGGCGCGTCCAGTCCGGCCCGTCGGGCGGCCTCGACCAGCCGGTCGAGGTCCCCCGGCGACCAGTCGGCGGGGTGGGTGAGCACGGTGCGCGCCGGCTCCGTGCCGCCGCGCCGCGCCCGGGCCTCGCGCGCCGCCCGGGCCAGCACGGCGGCGGCGAGGTCGACGGTGGCCACCTCGCGGTCGTCCAGCAGCACGGCCGGCTGCCGCAGCAGCGCCCGTTTGGGGTGCTGCTCGGCGCGTTCCGGGCGCTGGGCGGCGAGCTGGACGGCGGCCCGCCCGGTGAGCAGCCGGCCGTCGTCGTCCAGGCAGACCAGGGACGGCAGACAGCGGCTGTTCTCGATCTCGACGGCCGTCACCGCCCCGGGCCCCGCCGCGCCCTGCCCCGCCGCCCCCGGTTCCGCCGCGCCGGCCTGCTCGACGCGCACGGCCGCGGTGGTGAAGCAGGTACCGAAGTCGATCGCCAACGACCAGTCAGACACGTTTCCTCGCAAGGGAGTTGCGGCGTCACGGGGCGCACGGGCGGGCACCGGAAGCCGGAACTCCGGCGCCCCCGCGCAGGATGGTAGGGCCCCGGGGGCAACGGTGGAGAAACTCAGCACATCTTGTAACAATGGCATGGCCATTGCCGGTCGCGTGCCCTCCGCAGCCGCCCCTCGGGCGGCGCCCCGCTCCCCCGGACCGGGGCGCCGCGACCAGTCTCGGCCCGGCGCCCGACCGAAACACCGTCAGGTGACCGAATCCGCGCGCCTTCCCGGCGGCTCCCCCGCCGAACGGCTACCCCTCGGCCGGGTCCTCGACGTGGTCGCCGAGCGCGAGGAGGACCCTGCGCAGCAGACCGGCGAGCTGCTCGCGCTCGGCGGCGGTGAGCCCGGCGAGCTGGCGCTCCTCGCCGACGAGGTGGTGCTCGACGAGGCGGTTGGCCAGCTCCTCGCCGGCACCGGTCAGCGAGATCAGCACCCGCCGGCGGTGGGCGGGGTCGACGGCCCGGTCGACCAGGCCCTTCTCCACGAGGCGGTCGATGCGGTTGGTGAGCGCCGCGGAGCTGACCATCGCGGCCGAGCTCAGCTCACCGGCGTTGAGGACGTGCGGCGGGCCGGAGCGCAGCAGGGTCGCCAGGACGTCGAACTCCCAGGGTTCGATGCCGTGGACGGCGAGGTTGTCCTTGATCCCGCGCTCCAGCAGGCGCGAGGCGCGGGAGATGCGGCCGATCACCGCCATCGGGGAGGCGTCCAGGTCGGGGCGGACCGCGCGCCACTGGGCGGTGATGCGGTCGACGCCGTCGTGCTGCTGCGGCTGCTGTTCCGTCATGCGGCGAGTCTAACAGTTCGACGTGGAAATGTTTGACAGTGCGGATCCAGCGTGCCTATAGTTTCGATATCGAAATTTTCGACAGAGGTGGAATGTCATGAAGATCCTGCTCACCGGCGCCACCGGCTACATCGGCTCCGCCGTCGCCGAGCACCTCGCCGCCGCCGGCCACCAGGTCGTCGCGCTCACCCGCAACCCCGAGCCGCAGCCCGACCGGGGCTGGCACGCCCAGGTGGTCGGCGACACCGCCGACCCGGCCTCGCTGGCCGGCGCGGTGACCCCCGACATCGAGGGCGTGATCCACCTGGCTCCCCCGAGCGGCGACGTCGACGTCGACACCGCCGTCATCGGGGCGCTCACCGCTCCGCTGCGCGGCACCGGCCGCCCCTTCGTCTACACCAGCGGCGTCTGGGTGCTCGGCGCCACCGGCGAGGCCCAGGAGGTCGACGAGGAGGCCCCGACCGACCCGATCGACATCGTCGGCTACCGCCCGCGGATCGAGCAGCGCGTCCTGGCCGAGGCCGCCGAGGGCGTGCGCGCGGTCGTCGTGCGGCCCGGCATCGTGTACGGCCGCGGCGGCGGCATCCCCGCCGTCCTGGTCGACCGGGCCCGCCGGCAGGGGGCTCCGGAGTACTACGGCGAGGAGGGCGTGCGCTGGCCGACCGTCCACGTGGACGACCTCGCCGACCTGTTCGTGACCGCCGTCGAGCGGGCCGAGGCCGGCACCCTCTGGCACGGTGTCGGCGAGTCGGCCGTCCCGGTGCGCGAGCTCGCCCGGGCCGCCGGCCGAGCGGCCGGGGTGCCCGGCGCCCCGGAGCTGGTGCCGCTGGAGCAGGCCGGCGAGGTGTTCGGCCCGCTCTTCGCGGGCGCGCTCGCCCTCGACCAGAGTGTCAGCGGCGCCGCCGCCCGCGCCGCGCTCGGCTGGAAGCCGCAGCGGCAGGGCGCGGTGGCCGAGCTGGTGTCGGGCTCGTACTGACCGCCCGACCGGCCGGCGGGCCCGTCGTTCCTCCACGGGCGACGGGCCCGCCGGGCGGCGCGGCGCCCACGCGGGCGCGGACCGGGCG
>NZ_JBHYUU010000293.1:0-6609 GCF_042749955.1 Kitasatospora sp. NPDC059462
CTTGGGTGGTGTTGGGCTGCGTCAGATTGGTTTACGAGACAGGCGCACCCCGGGGGGCGGGGCCGCGGGGACCGCGGCGGCCGGCCGCGCCGCGGGGCGCGACCGGCCGCCGGGAGGAGCCGGGACGGGCGGGAGGGGTCAGCCCTCCTGCTGCGGGTGGTGGGCCGGGACGGGCGGGAGCTCGCCGGTGGTCTCGTACACGCTGAGCATGTCGATCCGGCGGGTGTGCCGCTCGTCGCCGCTGTACGGGGTGTTGAGGAAGACCTCGACGAACCCGGTCGCCTCCTCCTCCGTGTGCATCCGGCCGCCGATGGAGATCACGTTGGCGTTGTTGTGCTCGCGGCCGAGCGCGGCGGTCTGCTCGCTCCACGCCAGCGCGGCGCGGACGCCCTTGACCTTGTTGGCGGCGATCGCCTCGCCGTTGCCCGAACCGCCGATCACGATGCCCAGCGACTGCGGGTCGGAGGCGGTGCGCTCGGCGGCGCGCAGGCAGAACGGCGGGTAGTCGTCGAGGGCGTCGTAGATGTGCGGCCCGCAGTCGACCGGCTCGTGGCCGGCCTCCTTGAGCCACTCCACGAGGTGGTTCTTCAGTTCGTATCCGGCATGGTCGGAGCCCAGGTACACGCGCATGCCCATGAGTGTGGCATGCGCGTGGACCCGGGCTCCGCAGGGGGCGTCGCGTCCGGCGGACCGGGCGCCGCTCAGCGGCGGCCGAGGAGCTTCCAGGCCAGCGGGAGGGCGCCGGCGGCGAGGGCGGCCTTCAGGGCGTCGCCGACCAGGTACGGGTAGAGGCCGAGCTCGGCGGCGCGGGCCATCGGGACGTCGAGGGCGAACGCCAGGTAGGGCACGCCGACGGCGTAGATGGCGAGGCTGCCGAGCACCATCGCGACGGCGGTGCGCACCGGCGAGCGGTCGGCGCCGCGCCGGGCCAGCGCGCCGACCAGGCCGGCGGCCAGCACGAAGCCGATCGCGTAGCCGAGCGAGGGCATCGACCAGCCGGAGGAGCCCTCGGCGAACCACGGCACGCCCGCCAGGCCGGCCAGTAGGTAGAGGCCGAGCGAGGCGACGCCCCGGCGGGTGCCGAGCGCGGTGCCGACCAGGAGGGCGGCGAAGGTCTGGCCGGTGACCGGCACCGGGGAGCCGGGGACGTTCACCGACAGCTGGGCGGCCAGGCCGGTGAGCGCGGCGCCGCCGGCGACCAGGGCGAGGTCGCGGGCCTGGGCGCCGAGGCGGGTGCCGGCGGAGGGCAGCAGGTCGGCGAGGACGGCGCGGCTCGGAACGGGGGTGCTGGCGGTGGCCATCGGACTCTCCTCGGCACAGTGGGGATCCGGACGGCCCCGAGGGCCGCCGGACCAGGTGAGTGATCACCTCGAACCTACGCGGCGATCACGCCGAACACCGTCAGGGATCCGGACAAAGCCCCGGCGGCCCGCCTTGTCGGGTCCCGACCCACCGGGGCGACGGAACGTGATCGGGAAGGTCCGGACTGTCACGATGAGGTCCGCATGCTGGTCCCGAACCGGACATTCTTGGCATGCTCAGCCACGTCACCGGATATTGGACAGCTCGCACCGCATGTCGAACAGTCTGGATCCACCCCCCATGGCCCCCACCTCCGCGCCGTCCGCGCCGCCCGGGACCACCGCCCCCGCCTCCCCCGGCGACGACCGGCAGCTCTCCCACGGACTCAAGCAGCGCCACCTGTCGATGATCGCGCTCGGCGGCGTCATCGGCGCCGGCCTGTTCGTCGGCTCCGGCGCGGGCATCGCCGCGGCCGGACCCGCCATCATCCTCGCCTTCGTGCTCTCCGGCCTGCTGGTCATGCTGATCATGCGGATGCTCGGCGAGATGTCCGCGGCCCGCCCCGCCTCCGGCTCCTTCTCCGTGCACGCCGAGAAGGAGCTCGGCCCCTGGGCCGGGATCACCGCCGGATGGATGTACTGGGTGATGCTCTGCTGCGGCGTCGCCGCCGAGGCCACCGCCGCCGGCAGGATCGTCAACGGCTGGATCCCCGGCGTCTCCGCCTGGGTCTGGGTCGCCCTGTTCATGGTGTTCTTCTGCGCCAGCAACCTCACCGCGGTGAAGAACTTCGGCGAGTTCGAGTTCTGGTTCGCCGCCGTCAAGATCGCCGCGATCATCGCCTTCCTGGTGCTGGGCGGGCTCGGCGTGGCCGGCGTGCTCGGCCCCGGCGCCCCCGGCACCGCCAACCTCACCGGCCAGGGCGGCTTCCTGCCCACCGGCGTCAGCGGACTGATCGTCGGCCTGCTCGCCTCCGTCTTCGCCTACGGGGGCCTGGAGACCGTCACCATCGCCGCCGCCGAGTCCAAGGACCCCAGGCGCAACGTCGCCAACGCCGTGCGCACCGCCGTCTGGCGGATCGCGATCTTCTACATCGGCTCGATGGCGCTGGTCGTCACCCTGGTCTCCTGGAAGGACCCGGCGGTCGTCGCCGACGGCCCCTACGTCACCGTGCTGCGCCACCTCGGAGTGCCCGGCGCCGGAACGATCATGCAGTTCGTGGTGCTGATAGCCCTGCTGTCCGCGATGAACGCCAACATCTACGGCGCCTCCCGGATGGCCTACTCGCTGGTCGGCCGGGGCCAGGGCCCGCGCGCCCTCGCCAAGGTCCGCGGAGGGGTGCCGCGACGGGCCGTGCTGGCCTCCTGCCTGTTCGGCTTCGCCGCCGTCGTGGCCGCCAAGTTCTGGCCCGCCACCGTCTTCACCTGGCTGATGAACACCACCGGCGTCGCGATCCTGGTCGTCTGGCTGTTCATCTGCGTCGTCCAGCTGCGGATGCGCCGGCGGCTGGAGCGCGAGGCGCCCGAGCTGCTCACCGTGCGGATGTGGGGCTTCCCGTACCTGACCTGGATCGCGATGGCCGCCGTAACCGGCATCCTCGCCCTGATGACCACCACCGAGGGCAACCGCCGGCAGCTGTACGCGGCCGCCGTGCTCGTCACGCTGCTCACCGCCGCCGGTCTGCTCAAGCAGCGCCGGGACGCCGCCCGCGGCTGACCGGGGCGCCGCGACGCGAAGGGGCCCGGCACCGCACGGTACCGGGCCCCTCCCGCCTGCTCCCCGCCGCCTACTCGAAGGACGGGCTCGCGGTGCGGGTGCGCTTGATCTCGTAGAAGCCCGGCGTCGAGGCGACCAGCAGGGTGCCGTCCCACAGCCGGGCCGCGGCCTCGCCGCGCGGGATCGGGGTCACCACCGGGCCGAAGAACGCGACCCGCTCGCCGTCCGCGCCCTCGACCGCGATCACCGGGGTGCCGACGTCCTCGCCGACCAGGGTGATGCCCTCCTTGTGCGAGAGGCGCAGCGCCTCGTCGTACGCGTCGGTGTCCGCCGCCTGCGCCAGCTCCACCGGCAGCCCGGCCGCGGCCAGCGCCGCCTCGACGGTCGCCCGGTCCTGCGGCAGGCCCTCGTTGTGGAAACGGGTGCCCAGCTCGGTGTAGAGCCGGCCCAGCACCTCGTCGCCGTGCTGCTGCGCGGCCGCGATGCACACCCGCACCGCGCCCCAGGCGTTGTCCAGCAGCTCCCGGTACTGCGCCGGGAGGTCCCGGCCCTCGTTCAGCACCGACAGGCTCATCACGTGCCAGTTCACGTCCACCGGGCGCAGCTGCTGGACCTCGATCAGCCAGCGGGACGTCATCCAGGCCCACGGACAGGCCGGGTCGAACCAGAAGTCGGCGGTCTTGCGCTCGGCGGCACCAGCGGGAGTCGTCACGGCTGTCGTCCTTCGAATCGTCCGGGAAGAAGTGCGAAGAGGTACGGAGTGGTGCGGAGAGGTACGTGTGCCGGGGCCGCGCGGCCGCGTCGGAGCACGCCCCCCGAGCGGCAACACCCGGCCCGCGCCGCTGATTCCGGCCCGCCCGCCCGAGTTGTGCAATGGTACCCGCGCGAGGGGCGTGAAAGGATGCCTCCGCAGCACCACAGCGCGCCGCACCACCGCACCAGCGAAGACCGCACCACCGTGCGAGCCGGACAAAGGAGTACCGCCGTGCCGGGCAAGAACCTGAGCCGCGACGAAGCCCAGCAGCGGGCCAGCATCCTCACCGTGGACGGCTACCGCGTCCGGCTGGACGTGACCTCGGCCCCCGACCCCGCGGCCGCCACCTTCCGCTCCACCACCACCATCGCCTTCCGCTGCGCCGAACCGGGCGCGTCGACCTTCGTCGACCTGCTCGCCCCCGCCGTGCGCGCCGTCACCCTCAACGGGCGCGCCCTCGACCCGGCCGCCGCCTACGACGGCGCCCGGGTGCACGTCGACGGCCTGGCCGCCGAGAACGTGCTCACCGTCGAGGCCGACTGCGCCTACAGCCGCACCGGCGAGGGCCTGCACCGCTTCACCGACCCCGTCGACGGCGAGACCTACCTCTACACCCACTACGAGCCGGCCGACGCCCGCCGGGTCTTCGCCACCTTCGAACAGCCCGACCTGAAGGCCCCGTTCACCTTCACCGTCACCGCGCCGGCCGCCTGGGACGCCTGGTCCAACGCCCCGCACGAGCAGGTCACCGCCGAAGGCGCCGCCCGCACCTGGGAGTTCGCGCCGACCCGGCCGATCTCCAGCTACCTCACCGCCGTCGTCGCCGGCCCGTACCACGTCGCCCGCGACCACTACAGCCGCACCCTCGACGACGGCACCGTGCTGGACATCCCGCTCTCCGCGATGTGCCGCAAGTCGCTCGCCCCGTACTTCGACTCCGACGAGATCCTCGGCGTCACCAAGCTCGGACTCGACTTCTTCCACGAGCAGTTCGCCTACCCGTACCCGTTCGGCAAGTACGACCAGGCGTTCGTCCCCGAGTACAACATCGGCGCCATGGAGAACCCCGGCTGCGTCACCTTCCGCGAGGAGTTCGTCTTCCGCTCGAAGGTCACCGACGCCGCCTACGAGGGCCGCGCCAACGTCGTCCTGCACGAGATGGCCCACATGTGGTTCGGCGACCTGGTCACCATGCGCTGGTGGGACGACCTGTGGCTGAAGGAGTCCTTCGCCGACTTCATGGGCTCCTACGGCCTCGTCGGCGCCGGCACCCGCTACCGGTCCGCCTGGGTCACCTTCGCCAACCAGCGCAAGGCCTGGGCCTACCGGCAGGACCAGTTCCCCACCACCCACCCGATCACCGCGGACATCCGGGACCTGGAGGACGCCAAGCTCAACTTCGACGGCATCACCTACGCCAAGGGCGCCTCGGTGCTCAAGCAGCTGGTGGCCTACGCCGGGGCCGAGGCCTTCTTCGAGGGCGCCCGCCGCTACTTCCGGCGGCACGCCTTCGGCAACACCGAACTCGCCGACCTGCTGGGCATCCTGGAGGAGACCAGCGGCCGCGACCTCGGGTCCTGGGCCGCCGCCTGGCTGCAGACCGCCGGCGTCAACACCCTCACCCCGCAGCTCACCGCCGACGCCGAGGGCCGGATCACCGAGCTCGCCGTCCTCCAGGACGGCGACGTGCTGCGCCCGCACCGGATCGCGGTCGGCCTCTACGACCGGGACGCCGACGGCGCGCTGGTGCGCACCGCCCGCTTCGAGCTGGACGTCACCGGCGCGCGCACCGTCGTCGCCGAGGCCGCCGGCCGCCCCCGGCCCGCGCTCGTCCTGCTCAACGACGACGACCTGACCTACTGCAAGGTCCGCTTCGACGAGGAGTCGCTGGAGACCCTGCGCGGCGGCCTCGGCGACATCAAGGACGACCTCGCCCGCGCGCTCGCCTGGTCCGCCGTCTGGAACCTCACCCGCGACGCCCTGATGCCGGCCCGCGACTACGTGGCGCTGGTGCTGCGCTTCGCCGGCCAGGAGGCCAACATCGGCGTCCTGCAGTCGCTGCACACCCAGGCCAAGGGCGCCGTCGACCTCTACGCCGACCCGGCCTGGCGCGGCGAGGGCGGGCGGCTGCTCGCCGACGGCGCGCTGCGCGAACTGCGCGCCGCCGCCCCCGGCAGCGACCACCAGCTGGCCTGGGCCCGCTTCCTGGCGCAGACCGCCAACGGCTCCGAGCACCTCGGGCTGGTCCGCGGCCTGCTGGCCGGCACCGCCCGGATCGACGGCCTGGAGGTCGACCAGGAGCTGCGCTGGGCGCTGTGGCTGGCGCTGGCCGCGGCCGGCCAGGCCGGCGAGGAGGAGCTGGCCGGGGAGCTGGCCGCCGACAACACGGCGAGCGGGCGCCGCCAGCACACCCAGTGCCTGGCCGCCCGGCCCACCCCGGAGGCCAAGGCCGCCGCCTGGTCCGCCGTGGTCGACTCCGACGAGCTGCCCAACGCGCTGGTCGAGGCCAACATCGCCGGCTTCGCGGTGCCCGCGCACCGCGACCTGACCGCGCTCTACGCCGCGCCGTACTTCAAGCTGCTGGAGCGGGTCTGGGCCGAGCGGACCATCGAGATCGCGATGCGCATCGTCGGCGGCTTCTTCCCGCAGGCGCAGGTGGACGAGGCCACCCTGGCCGAGGCGGACGCCTGGCTGAGCGGCCACCCGGACGCGGCGCCCGCGCTGCGCCGGCTGGTGCTGGAGCGCCGCGACGACCTGGCCCGCGCGCTGCGGGCGCAGGCCTGCGACCGGGCCTGAGCGAACGGGACGGGCGGGGCCCGCCGCGACGCACTGTCGCGGCG
>NZ_JBHYUU010000294.1:0-6572 GCF_042749955.1 Kitasatospora sp. NPDC059462
CCCGGGAGCAGCGTGCTCCCGGGCCCCCGCGGCGTTCCCGCTCAGCCCTCCTGGACGGTCGGGCGGTCCTGGGTGACCCGGTGGCCGTCGGCGGCGTCACCGGTGCGGGTCTCGGTGCGCCGGCCCCGCTCCAGGTAGTCGCGGAGGATCAGTTCGACGGCGTCCTGCGGGCTCTTGGTGCCGGAGAGCATCATCACGTCGATCGCGAGGTTGGCGTCGAGCGAGACGGTGACCTGGGCCATGGTGACTCCTTCTCGGGTGCAGGGCAGCAGCATGCCCGTCGCGACCCCGGTTTGACCATGGCCGTCCGGCGTCCGGACCCGCCGGGGCACGCCGCCGCCCCCGGGGAGGAGCGACCGGTCTCTCCCCGGGGGCGGCGGCGTGCGGGGATCAGACCCGGCCGGCGAAGTCCGGGGCCCAGTTGGCGAGCGTCTGGACGCGCACGCCCGAGCTCGGGTTGGCGGCCTCGACGTACTTGCCGTCGCCGATGAAGAGCGCGACGTGGTAGACGCCGGAGTCCTTGCCGTTGTTGGACCAGAACAGCAGGTCGCCCGGCTTGAGGGCGTCCAGCGCGACGTGGGTGGAGGCGGCGGCCTGGTCGGCGGCGACGCGCGGGACGGAGACGCCCGCGGCGCGCAGCGCGGCCTGGGTCAGGCCGGAGCAGTCCCAGCCGCCGTTGCCGGTGCCGCCGTAGACGTAGGCCTGACCGACCTTCGACTGGGCGAAGGCGACGGCCGCGGCCATGCTGCCGGTGGCGGTCGGGGCCGGGGCGGGGGCCTCGGCCTGCGCGGCGGGCTTGCTCGCCGGCTTGGTGGCCGGGGTCCGGGCCGGGCCCTGGGCCGGGGCCTGCGTGCCGCCCTGGCCGCGGTTGAACCAGTCGAAGCCCTGCCCGGTGGCGCGCTCGCCGAGGGTCAGGTGCTGGCCCGGGTAGATGGCGTGCGGGCCGTCGGTCAGGGTGGCGCGGTTGAGCTCGTAGAGCCGCTGCCAGCCGCCCTGGACCTGGTTGCGGTCGGCGATGGTGGACAGCCAGTCGCCGGCGACCACGGTGTAGTCCCGGGAGGCCTGCTGACCGGCCTGCTGACGCCACTGCCGGTCGCCCTGGGCCGCCTGCGGGGCGGCGGCGGGCTCGGCGGCCTGCTGCTGCGCGGCGGGCTTCTCGGCGGGCTTGGCGGACGCCTCGGTGGCCGGCCCGGTGGCCGGGGTCCGGGCCGGGGCCTTGGTGGCCGGCCCGGCGGCGGCGGAGGTGTCCACCGAGGCCGGGGTGCCGCCCTTGGTGAGACCGGCCTGGACCGAGCAGACCGGCCAGGCGCCGGGGCCCTGTACGGCCAGGACCTTCTCGGCGGTCGCGATCTGCTGGTCCTTGGTGGCGAGGTCGGCACGCGCGGCGAACGCGGTGCCGCCGAACGCGGCC
This sequence comes from Kitasatospora sp. NPDC059462, assembly GCF_042749955.1. NCBI lineage: Bacteria > Bacillati > Actinomycetota > Actinomycetes > Kitasatosporales > Streptomycetaceae > Kitasatospora > Kitasatospora sp. NPDC059462. The sequence goes on from NZ_JBHYUU010000294.1 coordinate 1,412, forward strand.
CAGGTGGAGTTGGTGAACTGGAGGCCGCCGTAGAAGCCGTTGCCGGTGTTGATGCTCCAGTTGCCGCCGCTCTCGCACTGGGCGACCTTGTCCCAGGTGGCGACGGAGGCGGCCGAGGCGGTGCCGGCGGTCAGGCAGGGGATGGTGAGGCCGATGCCCGCGACGCCGAGGGTGGCGATCGCGCGACGGGTACGGCCGGACAGTCGGGTGCCGTTGGTGGGCAGCATGAAGACGCGGTCCTCTCCCACGCCTGCGAGGTGAGCTGTCGGATTCGGGCTGGAGTTGCCCGGCCGCGCTGTGGACGCGGCTTCACCCCTAGCCCGGGGCCGGTCCGTGGACCGGTCCTGGGCGGACTACCTGTGGTTCCCCCGCTCCTGCCGTGGTGCATTGCGCTGCCAGCACGCCCGACGGCAGGACTCGGCGTCGCGGACGTGCTGGGTCCGTGTGGCCACGAACGGGGAGCACGTTAAGCAGAGGCGCGTTCAAACCGCAAACATGTGTGACGCTCGTCACTGTTTGCGAAAAGCGCGCCCGCCGGCTGTCCTTCATGATCAGAAATGACCGATTTCCGGCAACGCCGTTCGCGGTCAACGCACCTGCCTGTGCCTCAGGGCGCCCGCACCGGTCCGCCGCGCCGCAGCCGTCCCGGGGGAGGGCCGCGCACCGGCGGGCGCCGGCGAGGAACCGGGCGCTCCCGTCCGGTCACCCGGCCGTGCGGAGTGCATCGGCGGGCAAAGCTTCTCAGAACGGACATCACGCCCGAACCATCCCCAACTGGCCCGACTCGCCCGGCCCTCCGGCGCCGGCATGCCGTCGCCACCGCCCCGGCGGCGATCGGCGGCACCGTCGAGAGCCGCGGCGCCCTCGCCCCCGGCCGCGTCGACGCCCCGGGCCTTCCTCTCCGGGATCCACGAGAAGCCCCCCCGGGGCGGCGGGAAGGTGACCGGCGCCGGCGCGGGCACGCCCGACCGGGGGCTTCGCCGCCGCCTGCGACGCCGTCAGCATCCGGGCCGTCAGCGGAGCTGCCGTCATCCTGGATCCCTCCGGCGTGAGTTGGGCGGCAGCAGGCCGCAGCCGGACCGCAGGCGGGCCCCCGGGACCGTCCTGCTGGAGGGCGCCGCCGCAGGGCCGTCTCCCGGGAACGCCGGAGGGCCCGGAACGGTGCGTCCGTTCCGGGCCCTCCGGGCGAGCGGGGCTACTGGGCGGCGTGGCGCCCGGCGGCGCGCGGGCCACCCTCCTCGGCGGCGCCGGCCTCCCCGGCCAGGGCCTCGGCGTCGACGGCCGGCAGCGCGGCCAGGTAGGTGGAGGCGACCAGCTGGCCGACCGCCTGGTACGCGCCCACCGGTGCGGCCGAGGGGCAGCCGGACTCCTCGGCGGCGGTGGCGAGCAGCTCGGCGTCCGCCTCCGGGCCGATCACCAGCGGGGCCAGCGCCGGGTTCTGGGCACCCATCTCCTTGAGGTGGGCGACGGCGTCGGCGACCGAGCCGGGCACGTCCAGTGCGGCGGCGACGACCGGCACGGCGAGCCGGGCGGCCAGCAGCATGCCGGTGATCCCGGCGGCGTCGGCCGCGGCCTGCCCGCCGACGGTGGTGAGCACCACGCCGTCGGCGGCGGTCGCGATGGCGAACAGCCGGGCCCGGTCGGCGCGGGCCAGCCCGGCCTCGGAGAGGCGGACGTGCACGGCCTCGGCGAGCAGCGGGTGCGGGCCCAGCGCGTCGGTGACGGGGGCGCCGAACTCGGCGGCGAGCCCGTGCAGCGCGGGGAGGAAGTCGTGCGGGCCGGGCACCAGCGGCACCACGACCGGCGCGGGCAGCCCGGCCTCGGCGGCCTCGGCCAGCAGCTCGGCGACGGTGCGCTCGCCGTCCGCCTCGACGTCGGTGTCACCGGAGGGGAGGTAACCGGCGACCGTCCGGACGCCGTTCTGCTCGCTGCGGACGATGGACAGCAGCTCCTCGACGACGGACCGGGAGTCCGGCCCGGCGGCCGCGGGGACGGCGAGCAGCAGGGCCGGGGAACCGGACGGGATCTCGGGGCGCTCGGGACGGCGGTGGCGCCCCCGCGCACGGGAGCCTGGAGTGCGGACGGGCAGTGGCGCGCCCGGGATGGCTGCGGTGCTCATGGCGGAGATCGTAGGACATCGCTCCACCCGCTCCGCAGTCGGCTGCCGAACCGGACGGGAGGGCCGCCGTGAAAACCGGACATAACCGGCCCCGGGGCGGCAGTTCTCCCGGTACCCCTTCAGATGCGCCGGAACGGGAACCGCGTTGCCGCTCCCGCGCGTGAGATGTCTCACAGCGCCCGCGCGGCCTGACGGAGGGTCACGGAAGGACGACTCCCGGCGTTCGAAGATCAACAATCGGCGGGTGGCCGCCTACGGGCGGTTATCGGCCCCTTGCCGATTCAGTCGGCTATGTCCGTTTACGTACCGTCAGGCGGGTGCCGCGTGAAGAGTTCCGGTTCGGTGTCGAAAAGGCCGTGCACCTGCAACGTCCCGTGCTGATGCACGTGCACTGGAGCTATCATCACGTCAAGTGAGGCGTTGTGCCGGGCCGGTACGGGGCCGGCCCGTCCGTTCGGCCGGGGCCGGGGCGCCGAGCTGAACGACCCACTCCGGAGCTCTTCGGGAGATTTCTATGCACGACACGCACGACACGCACGACACGTACGACACGTACAACGGGATGGCCGCCACCGACCTGGAGGGCGTGGTCTGGCAGAAGAGCCTGCACAGCAACTCGCAGGGCAACTGCGTCGAGTTCGCCGCCCTCCCGGGGGGCGAAGTGGCGATGCGCAACTCGCGCTTCCCGGACGGTCCGGCGCTCATCTACACCCGCGCCGAGATCGCCGCACTGCTCCTGGGGGCGAAGGACGGGGAGTTCGACCACCTGGCGGTCTGACCGGCCGCCGGCTTCACCAATCGGGGGGCCGTCGTGGGTGCTGACACCACGACGGCCTTTGTCTTTGTCCGGAGCCCCGGAGATCCGGGAGTCCTGGAGGCGCGGGAGTCCCGGAGGTCCTGCTCCGGAAAGCCCTTCCGGACCGGGTCCGTCCGTGCCTGCGCCCGGGAATCCGCACCTCCGCCCGCGATCCGTGCCGCCGGGCGGGCCGGGAACGCCACGGCTCCCGTGCGCCGCCGCCGTGCCGAGCCGCCGCACGCGGATCGGAGGAGGGGGGCGCCACCGCCGGGGGCTGCCGGTGCCCGCTGCCCGAGGGTCGCCGGTCGCCGCTGCCGGGGTGCCGTTCGCCGTGCTGTGGTGGTTCCCTGAATCCTTCGGCTCCCCGGTTCCCCGGTTCACCGGTCGGTCGCTCAGGCCGAGCGCCGGTGCCGTCCGCCGAACTCCGTGACCTGGACGGGGGCCGGCCGCAGGGCCTCCTCCGCCTCGAACAGGGCCCAGACGACCTTGCCGCTGCCGAGCGGGTGCCAGCCCCAGGAGCGGCTGAACGAGTCGACCAGGTGCAGTCCCCGGCCGGACTCCGCCACGAAGTCCGCCTCCCGGGCCACCGGGCCGGTGCTGCTGGGGTCGCTCACCGCGCAGACCACCTGGGGCGCACGGTGCACGAGGCTTATTCGGATCGGCAGCCGGCTCTCCACCGTCGGTTGCGTGGGAAAGTCGTAGTCGTCCGCCGCACCGGGACACGCGCCGATCGCGTGCCGCAGCGCGTTGGTCACCAGCTCCGATGCCACCAGCGCGACGTCGTCGAAGAGCTCGCCCAGCCCCCACCGCTGCAGGGCGGTCCTGGCGAAGTCGCGCGCGGTTCTCACAGCCTCATAGCGGGGAGCGAGCGTACAGGTGACCACAAGGGGGTCGACTGCCAAGGCCGTTCCGGTGCTCATGAAGAGCTCCTCCCATAAGGGGGCGGACACGGCTGGACCCGCCGGGGTCATGCCGGTCACCTCCGACTCGCTCGGCCGCGCGGCCGCCCCTCGACCAGGCGCGCGCGCACGAGGGCCCGGAGGCGCGGGGGCGCTGCCGGGCCGGTGCACGGAATCGCGCGTGGGGTCGACGCGGAGCCCGCGGGATTGCCAGGGATGTGCAGGTGCACGTGCACCATCGTGCTCTGCGCTCACTGCAGATGCAAGAGTCGATTCACGTGCAGTCGTTCAAATGGCATATGCAAGCGCCGGATGCACGTGCATCCTGGTGTGCGGAGTGCAGAACTGATAGGAACATCCGTCAGTATCGGCACCGTGAGCGCTCAACTGATGGCAGACTGTGCGCTGTTTGCCCTAGGTGGAGGTTAGGACCGCATGACCACAGTTCAGCCGGGCGGCGGCTCGATGGTCCGCCGGATCCTCCTCGGCTCCCAGCTGCGCCGGCTCCGCGAGACGCGCGGCATCACCCGCGAGGACGCGGGCTACGCGATTCGCGCCTCCGAGTCCAAGATCAGCCGCATGGAACTCGGCCGGGTCAGCTTCAAGGAACGTGACGTCGCCGACCTGCTCAGCCTCTACGGCGTGGACGACGGCCTCGAACGCGAGGCACTGCTCGGCCTGGTCCGCGAGGCGAACAAGTCGGGCTGGTGGCACAGCTTCAACGACGTCCTGCCGGGATGGTTCCAGACCTATGTCGGCCTTGAGGAGGCCGCTGCCCTCATCCGTACCTACGAGGTCCAGTTCGTCCCCGGCCTGCTCCAGTCCGAGGAGTACGCACGGGCGGTTTTCGGCCAGAGTCGGCCGGTGATCAGCGAGGAGGAGGTCGAGCGCCGGGTCAGCCTGCGCATGCGCCGTCAGAAGCTGCTCACCGAGGGCAACAGCCCGCGGCTCTGGGCGGTCATCGACGAGGCCGCGCTGCGCCGGCCGGTCGGCGGGCCCCAGGTCATGCGCGGCCAGGTCCAGTACCTGATCGACGCCGCCGAGCAGGCCAACGTCGTCATCCAGGTCATGCCGTTCCGCTTCGGCGCCCACGCCGGTGAGTCCGGTGCGTTCACCATCCTGCGCTTCCCCGAGCAGGATCTCGCCGACGTGGTCTACCTGGAGCAGCTGACCAGCGCGCTGTACCTGGACAAGCGCGACGACGTGGACGCCTACATCCAGGTCATGGAGCGGCTCTGCGTGGACAGTCTCACGCCCGAGCGCACCATCGACCTGCTGGCCTCGATCCTGAAGGAACGCTGAGCGGGAGCCGGGAGCCGGGAGACGGCCGGGAGACCGGGCGGCGAC
>NZ_JBHYUU010000295.1:0-339 GCF_042749955.1 Kitasatospora sp. NPDC059462
GGCTGGTCGTCGGGGGCCCGGCGGGGGGTTTTTCCCGCCCGGGGGTGGGTTGTCTCCCCCCGCTTTCCGCCCCGCGCACCCCACCGCAGCGGGGGCCGGAGACCGGGGGACGGGCGGGTCGGGCCCGGGGTCAGCCGCGCGCCCAGGGGAGGTGCTCGCGGTTGTGGGCGAGCAGCCGGTCCGTCAGCTGGTCGGCGAGTTCGATCTGACCGACCAGCGGATGGGCGAGCAGCGCGTCGAAGACCCGGTCGCGGGCGCCGCGCGGGGCGGGGGGCAGGGGGGGGGTGGGGGAGGCGGGGGGGGGGGGGGCCCGGGGCGCGGTGAGGGGGGGCGGCGGGC
>NZ_JBHYUU010000295.1:349-6443 GCF_042749955.1 Kitasatospora sp. NPDC059462
GATGTGTATAAGAGACAGCGGTCGCGGCCGCCGCGCAGGGCGGCGTCCAGGGCGAGGTGCTCGTACGCGGTGACGGCGGCGACCAGGCCCGCGTACAGCGGCTCCAGCGGACGCTGCGGCAGCGGACGCACGCCCGCCGCGTCCACCTCGGCCGGCACCTCGATCACGGCGTCGTCCGGCAGGAACGGCAGCACGCCGTCGTTGCGGGTGTTGACCACCTGCACGGAGGTGCCGCCGCCGGTGCCGAGCAGCGCCGCGATGAGCTGCACCGCCGCCTCGGAGTAGAACGCGCCGCCGCGCTTGGCGAGCAGCTCCGGCTTGGTGTCGAGCGCCGGGTCGGCGTAGAGCTCCAGCAACTGCCGCTCGATCGCGGCGACCTCGGCGGCCCGCGAGCCCTTGGACTTCAGCTCCTCGACGACCAGGTCGTGCTGGTAGAAGTACCGCAGGTAGTAGGACGGCACGACGCCGAGCCGCTCGATCACCCGCTGCGGCAGGTGCAGGTCCTCGGCGATCTCCTTGCCGAAGCCGGAGAGCAGCTCGGGCAGCACCTCGCGCCCGCCGGCCGCGCCGGGGGCGTCGAGCAGGGTGACCCCGCGCTCCCAGGTGAGGTGGTTGAGGCCGACGTGGTCGAGCCGGACCAGCTCCGGGTCGACGCCCAGGTGCTTGGCGAAGCGCCGCTGGAAGCCGATCGCGACGTTGCACAGGCCGACGGCCTTGTGGCCGGCGTCCTGGAGGGCCCGGGTGACGATGCCGACCGGGTTGGTGAAGTCCACGATCCAGGCGTCGGGGTTGGCGCGCCGGACCGTCTCGGCGATGTCGAGCACCACCGGGACGGTGCGCAGCGCCTTGGCGAGGCCGCCGGCGCCGGTGGTCTCCTGGCCGACGCAGCCGCACTCCAGCGGCCAGGTCTCGTCCTCGTTGCGGGCCGCCTGCCCGCCGACGCGCAGCTGCAGCAGCACCGCGTCGGCGTCGGCGACGCCGGCCGCGACGTCGGTGGTCGTGGTGACCACCGCGCCGTGGCCCTGCTTGGCGAAGATCCGCCGGGCGAGGCCGCCGATCAGCTCCAGCCGCTCGGCGGCCGGGTCGACCAGGACGAGTTCGCCGATCGGCAGGGTGTCGCGCAGCCGGGCGAAGCCGTCGATCAGCTCCGGGGTGTACGTCGAACCGCCGCCCACGATGGCCAGCTTGAGTGCGGACATCAGCCCTTGACCCCTGTCAGTGTCACGCCTTCGATGAAGGCCTTCTGTGCGAAGAAGAAGAGGATGATCACCGGGGCCATCACGAGGAGGGTGGCGGCCATGGTGAGGTTCCAGTTGGTGTGGTGGGCGCCCTTGAAGGACTCCAGGCCGTAGGAGAGGGTCCAGGCGTCGTGGTTGTTGCTGGCGTAGATCTGCGGGCCGCAGTAGTCGTTCCAGCAGTAGAAGAACTGGAACAGCGCGACGGCGGCGATGGCGGGCTTGGCCATCGGCAGCACCACCCGCAGCAGGGTGCGCAGGTCGCCGCAGCCGTCGATCCGGGCCGCCTCGATGTACTCCTTGGGGATGGTCATCAGGAACTGCCGCAGCAGGAAGATCGAGAAGGCGTCGCCGAAGGCCATCGGGATGATCAGCGGCCAGAGCGAGCCGCCCAGGCCCATCTGCTTGGCCCAGAACAGGTACATCGGGATGACCGTGACCTGCGGCGGCAGCATCATCATCGCGATGACCGCCATCAGCGCCAGATTGCGGCCGCGGAAGCGGAACTTGGCGAGCGCGTAGGCGACCGGCAGGCTGGAGACGACGGTCAGCACGGTGCCGAGGCCCGCGTACAGCAGGGTGTTGCGCCACCAGGTGAGGAAGCCGGGGGCGTTCCAGACCTTGCTGTAGTTGCCCCAGTGCCAGGACGTGGGCCAGTAGTCGGTGGTGAGCGCCTGGCTGTCCGACATCACCGAGGTCAGGAAGGCGAAGACGAACGGCAGCAGGAAGAACAGGCCGGCCGCGACGGCCAGCGAGTGGACGGCCACCCAGTTGAGCAGCGCGCGCCGGCGGGCGGTGCGGGCGGCGGCGGTGGCGGGGCCGCGGGCGGTGCCGCGGCCGGGCGCCTCGGCGGGGAGGGTCGGGCTGAGAGTCATGATCGTGTCCTCACCGGTCCGCTAGTCGTCGCTGGCCATGAAGCCGGACCGGCGGCGCAGCAGCACCGAGGTGACGGCCATCGAGATGACGAACAGCACGAGGGCGACGACGCACGCCGCACCGTAGTTGAAGCGCTGGAAGCCGAGGTTGTAGACCATCTGCGGCAGGGTCCAGGTGGAGCCGGACGGGTAGCCGGGCTCGAACTGCTGGCCGGAGTTGCCCGCGATGCCGCCGGCGACCTTCCCGGCGACGATCGCCTGCGTGTAGTACTGCATGGTCTGGATGACCCCGGTGACCACCGCGAACATGATGATCGGCGAGATGTTCGGCAGGGTGACGTACCGGAACCGCTGGAACGGTCCGGCCCCGTCGAGCTCGGCGGCCTCGTACTGCTCGCGCGGGACGTCCAGCAGGGACGCCATGAAGATGACCATCAGGTCGCCGACGCCCCACATGGCCAGCAGGGTGAGCGCGGGCTTGGACCACTCCGGGTCGGCGAACCAGCCGGGCTGCGGCAGCCCGATCTCGCCGAGGAAGTGGTTGACCGGGCCGGTGCCGGGGTTGAGCAGGAAGGCGAAGGCGACGGTGGCGGCCACCGGCGGGGCGAGGTACGGCAGGTAGAAGGCGGTGCGGAAGAAGCCCACGCCGCTCTTGATCTTGGTGATCAGCATCCCGATGCCGAGGCCGAACGCCACCCGCAGGCTCACCATGATGACGACCAGCCACAGGGTGTTGCGCAGGCCCTGCCAGAACGCCGGGAGGTCGTTGAAGACGTAGTCCCAGTTCTTCAGGCCGTTGAAGGTGGGCGAGCCGAAGCCGTTGTACTTGGTGAACGAGAAGTAGACGGTCGAGATCAGCGGGTACAGGAAGAAGACGCTGAAGCCGATCAGCCAGGGGGAGAGGAAGGCCAGGTTGCGGGCCGCCGCCCGGCGGCGCTTCCGGCGCAGCTGCTGCTGCACGGGAGGCGCCGCCGGGGCGGTCGCTCCGGCCCCCTTGCGGGTGGCGGACGCGAGTGACATGGGAGCTCCGTGGACGGGCCGGACGCGCGGGGTGCCGGGCGCTACTTGGCCTGGGCGATGGCGGCGTCGATCTCCTTGGCGGTGGCGGCGAGACCGGCCGCGAGGTCGCCCTGCTTGCCCGACTCGTAGTCGTAGCCGAGGTTCTGCAGGGAGACGATGTAGCCGCCGCCGTTGACGACCGGCGGGGTGGTGCCGGAGCTCGCGTGCTTCGCGATGTTCACGAAGGTCTTGAAGTTCTCGTCGGCGATCAGCTTCGGCGACTCCAGCGCGGCGAGGGTGCTCGGCACGTTGTGGATCGCGTTGGCGAAGGAGACGACCGCGTCGGTGTCGGTGGTCAGGAACTTGACGAACTCCCAGGCGGCCGCCTGCTTCTTGCTGGTGCTGGCGATGCCGACGATGGTGCCGGTCTGGTAGCCGCGGCCGTAGGTGTCCTTCTGGTCGTCCGGCACCGGGAACGGCGCGGTGGCCCACTCGAAGTCCGGCTTGTCGGTGGCGAGCGAGGCGGTGCGCCACTCGCCGTCGATGGCCATCGCGACCTGGCCGGTGTGGAACGGGTTCTTGGCGCTGAACTCCTCGCCGAAGGTGGAGCGGTACTTCTCCAGCTTGTCGTAGCCGCCGAGCTGGTCGACCAGGCCCTTCTGCCAGTTCAGCATCGCGGCGACCTTCGGGTCGGTGGCGAGGGTGGACTTGCCGGCGGAGTCGAAGTAGGTGGGGCCGTACTGGCCGAGGAGGTGCTCGGTGGTCGACTCGTAGCCGTGGTAGAGCGGCATGAAGCCGAGCTGCTTGTAGCTGTCGCCCTCGGCGATGGTGAGCTTCTTGGCGGCGTCGGCGAACTCGCTGAAGGTCTTCGGCGGGTTGGTGATGCCGGCGGCGGCGAAGGCCTTCTTGTTGTAGTAGAGGCCGAAGGCGTCGCCGAGCAGCGGCAGCGAGCACTGGTTGCCCTGGAACTGCGTGTAGTCGAGCATCGCGGCCGGGAAGGTCTTGGCGGCGTCGATGTTGTCCTTGGCCAGCAGCGGCTTGAGGTCGACGAAGGCCTTGGTCGAACAGAACATGCCGACGTTGTTGGTGGTGAACGAGGAGACCACGTCGGGGGCGTCGTCGCCGCCGGCCCGCAGCGACTGGTTGACCTTGTCGTCGGCGATGTTGCCGACGGCCTTGACGTGGATGTTGGGGTGGGCCTTCTCGAAGGCGGCGACGTTGTCGTTGATCGCCTTCACCTCGCTGTCCTGGCTCCAGCCGTGCCAGAAGGTGATGGTGACGTCCTTGCCACTGGCGGAGTCGTCGCTGCCGGAGCCGTCACTGCTGCCGGTGCAGGCGGTGGCGAGCAGGGCGAGGACGGCGCTGCCGGTCACGGCGGCGATGGTCCGGCGGCCTCTGCGGGAACGGGAGGTGGTGGAGTGCACTTCGAGGTCCTCCTGGGGCTGCGCGGGCAGGCGTCATTGCCTCGGGTCCCGCGTTGGGGATGGGGGAGAGGTGGGTGCAGGGGAGTGCGGCGGAGCGTCAGTGGGTGGAGAAGACCGCCTCGCGGGCGGCCGCCAGCGAGCGTTGCAGCGCGCCGAGCAGAACGGGGGAGCCGGTCAGCGCGCTGCCGCGCACCTCCGGCCGGGCGGCCGCGATCCGGGCCAGCTCCTCGGCGATCAGGGCCCGCAGCCGTTCGCCGCCCGCGTTCGGCACCCCGCCGGAGACCACCACCAGCCGGGGGTCGACGACGGCGACGATCACGGCCAGCCCGACGGCCAGCCGGGCGGCGAGCTCGGCGAGGAACGCGTCGCCCGCGCCCGGGGTGGCCAGCGCCCTGGCGACCGACTCCTCGGCGGTCGGCGCGCCGAGCCCGTGCTCCCTGGCCAGGGCCCGGACGGCGGGGGCGCCGACCAGCTCCTGGAACCCGCCGGAGTTGCGGCGGCGGACGTCCTTGACCACCGGTGCGCCGGGCACCGGCATGTAGCCGACCTCCCCGGCGCCGCCGGTGAAGCCGCGGTGCAGCCGGCCGGCGATCACGATCGCCGCGCCGATGCCCTCCCCGGCCCAGAGCAGCACGAAGTCCTCGAACCCGCGGGCCGAGCCGGAGGACTGCTCGGCGACGGCGGCGAGGTTCACGTCGTTCTCGATGGTCACCGGCGCGCCGATCGCCGCGGCGAGGTTCCCGGCCAGCCGCGGCGCGTGCCAGCCGGGCAGGTGGGAGGCGTAGCGCAGCTTGCCGGTGACCGGGTCGGGCGCGCCGCCGACGCCGATCACCACGGTGTGCAGGGCGCCCTCGGCGAGCCCGGCGGCGCGGACCGTCTCGGCGACCGCCCCGGCGACCCGCGGAACCGTTTCGGCGGCCGCCCAGCCCTTGGTGGGGACGACGTGCTCGGCGAGCGTGGAGCCGGTGATGTCGGCGACCGCGACCCTGACGTGGCTGTTGGTGACGTCCAGTCCGGCGACGTGCCCGGCGGCCGGGTTCACCTGGTACAGCTGGGCGTTGGGGCCCGGGCCGCCGGCCGTGGTGCCCACCGGCAGCACCAGTCCGGCCGCCTCCAGGCGGGCCAGCAGCTGGGAGGCGGTGGGCTTGGAGAGGCCGGTCAGGCTGCCGATCTGCGTGCGGGAGAGCGGCCCGTTCTCCAGCAGGAGTTCGAGGGCGGCACGGTCGTTGATGGCGCGCAGCAGACTGGGCGTGCCGGCGAGGGGGGCCTTGGCGGTGCTTCTGGTCACGCGAAGATCCTCCTCCTCAGGGCGGCCGGCAGTGCCGGGGCGGGCCGGGTGGCGAACTGTTAGGAAACTTTCCAGTCGCTTGGGACAGGACCGTACGGGCCCCGTCAGCGGGGTGTCAATGGCCCTTCCACCGGAGGATGCCGACTCGTTACCAGCCCGCCCCCGCCCCCGGTCCCCCCACCCACCCGGCCGGTCCCGCCCGCCCCACCTGGACGGCGGGTCGGGCGTCACGGCTCCTGCCGGAAGCAGGAGCGGCGGTCTCCTCGGCCGAGG
>NZ_JBHYUU010000296.1:0-6375 GCF_042749955.1 Kitasatospora sp. NPDC059462
TCCTGACTCCCCACGGAGCCAGCCTGATCACCTGACCACGGAAGGGGTCACTTTTCATCGACCGTTAGAGGGTCACGGTTGGGAGATCGCGGACAACCTAAAACGAAGATCGGCCGGGTCGGCGGACCTCCCGTGGCGCAGGAGACGATAGGCGAGGTGCGGCTCGCAACCTAAAACGATCTTCGCTGACGGTCGGGAGTTGCCGTTTTAGGTTGCGAGCCGCACATGGGCTAGGTTCCTCACCGCAGCCGGACCCGCATGGTCCAAGCGACCGCCTCGCCCGGCCGACCGCAGCAGAAATGCCCAGGTCGGAGACCATACTCCGGCAGCCTCCCCTTTCCCCGACCAGGAGGACAACCCGCCCCTTGCCCTACGAAATCCACCGGGGCGACGCCCTCACCCGGCTCGCCGCGATCCCCTCGAACTCCGTCGACTGCGTCATCACCGACCCGCCGTACAATTCGGGCGGGCGCACCACGCAGGAAAGGACCGGGCGGACGGCCCGCGCGAAGTACACCAGCGCCGACGCCGCCCATGATCTTGCCGATTTCCCCGGCGAGAACAAGGATCAGCGTTCCTATACGTACTGGCTGAGCCAGCTCCTTGCCGAGTCCTATCGGGCCACCAAGAACGGCGGCGTCGCGCTCGTTTTCACGGATTGGCGCCAGTTGGCGGCCACGAGCGACGCGCTGCAGGCCGGCGGCTGGATCTGGCGTGGTGCGCTCGCCTGGTACAAGCCCGCCGCGCGACCGCAAAAGGGACGTTTCACGCAGAATTGTGAATTCGTTCTGTGGGGCAGCAAGGGCCCCATCGACGGCGACGCCCACCCCGTCTACCTGCCCGGCCTGTACACCGCCTCGCAGCCCCGGTCCGGTCGCGTCCACATCACGCAGAAGCCGGTCAGCGTGATGCGGGAGCTGGTGAAGATCTGCAAGCCCGGCGGGACCGTTCTCGACTTCTGCGCGGGCTCCGGCTCGACGGGGGTGGCCGCCATTATGGAAGGCCGCAACTTCCTTGGCGTCGAGGTGACTTCACACTACGCCGAGATTGCCGAGCGCCGCCTCGCCGAGGCCGAGCAGCAGATCGCCTCGGGCGCGCTCGACCCCGCCGCGGCGGACTCGGAGCCGGCCGACGCCTGACCGCCTGGGCCGGGCCGCCGCACCGCGGTCGGCCCGGCCCACCCCGACCCACAGGAGGACAATTGTCCAAGTACGGTGACCCCTCGGACTACTGGGACGCCGACACCAAGCCGCCCGAGGGCCTCGACCAGGCGATGCAGCCCCTGCTCGACCTGGGCGGCCGGCTCACCCGGGCGGGGAAGAACACCATGGTCATCACGCCTGACCACAGGATCCAGGTCGGCTACGTCTTCCCGCACTGGAGTTGGCCCTCGTGGCGGGTGATCGTCTACGACGAGCCGTTCGACCAGCCGTTCTGGGGTGCGCACTTCAACCGCAACACGCCCGTCGAGGTCGTGGCGGCCTTCACGGCCACGCTCGCGCGGCTCCACCGGGAGAACCACCCGCTGTTCGACGACTGGGACACCGCCGATCCGGCCACCGCTCTCAGCGGCCTGGCCGATGCCGGATGGCAGAAGTCTCCTGGGGAGCCGACCTGCCGGTTCAACTACCGGGCGGCCAACGGCGACAGCGCGATGGCCAGGTGCAACCGCCTCGCGGGCCGAGCAGTCGATCCGTTCCAGTCGGGCCAGGACGGCCGCTGGGACATCGACGGCCGCACGGACGGCCACTTCTGGTCGATCTCGGTGAGCGCAGCAGCGCCCGCCCCGGTCGTGACGAGTCTGGTCGACGCGGTCGCCCGGTCCTTCAACGCCCCCAACATCCTGCTCCCGGTGCTGCGCTAGCCCGGCGGCGCCGCGGCGGCCGACCACTCCCACACACGTGAGGCGAGACCCTGACCACCCCTTCCGCCGAGGCCGAGCACGAAGTACTCGTCACACCAGGGCACTTGGCGGGCCCCGGCGACGCCGAAGGCGCGCTCGCAGACTTCCTCGACGAGTCGCCCGCCTGGGGCCGCCACAGCCCCGGGCAGGACACGACCGTCGCCCTCCACGAGCAGCTCACCGCCGTGATCGAGCTGAATCACGAAGCCCGCAACGGGCCACGCTGGACCATCGCCGGCTATCGCTCGCCCGTCAGCGAGCGCACCTGGAGTGCCACGTTCTGCCCCAAGACACCCGTCGAGGTCGTCATGGCGGTGGCCAACCAGCTCTCCTACGCGCTGTCCGCCACCTCGGAGCAGGTACGCGACGACCTCCTGTGGGGGCGCCGGTCGCTGGACAACACCATCGCGGCCGACCTGGAGGCCACCGGCGAGCCGTGGCCGGTAGCCGGACCGGCCCTGGGCCACTACAGCCGGACCCGACCGGACGGCACCGCCGGTATCGAGGTCGACCACCACGTCGGAGACCTCCGGGGCATCGGACCCACGATCACCGTCTGGGCCGGTCCACGCGGGTACGACAGCGAACGCTGGAAGGTCACGTTCACCGGCCACACCCCTACCGCGCTGATCTCCGCGGCCTTCGACGAAGTCGTCCGCCCCCTCCCCGCGATCCGGCTCCGGTCGCAGATCCCAGCGGCGCAACGCACCCAGGTCCACCTGGAACCGCGCCGTCGGCGAAACTCCCCGAGCACCAGCGGCCAGCCGCGCTCGAGCCAATCGGACACCGCCGTCGAGCGGCACCAGCTCGACGACGACCGGTGGCCGAGCACCACCGCACGGGAACTGGCCGACCGGATCGACGACGTCACCACCCGCCTGGTGCGCACCACCGATCCCGCCGAAGCCCGAAGGCTCATCAGCGCCATCACCGGGGAAGGCGGAGTGATGGAGCGCAGCGCCCGAACCCTGCGCGCCGCCGGCGGCTGGGCCGCCCAGCACCGGATCGGTGGAGACGCGGGCGAGTCCCTCCAGCTCACCGCCGCCATCCTCGACGCAGGCCGCGAAGCCGGCCATCACGCCGCGACCCGCCTCGGCGCCGGCGCCACGCCGCGGGCCGTGGCCGCCCTCACCCGCGTCGGCGACGCCAACGAGCGCACCGTACCCGAGCACCCGGCGGCCACGGCACCACCAGAGCCTCGGCGGGACACAACTCGCCGGCGATGAACCAATCCCGCCAGCGAGCGATCAGCACGCGCGGACGCCGCCCGACACGCCACGTCCGCAGCAGCAGCTGGACGCAGCGCACCCCTGGTCCTGGCCCCGCCCGCCACCGCGCCTGCAGCCACCGCCCCGCACGGCTAACGGCGTTGACCACCCCATCCCCGTCCCGGCGGCTGCCCACCGGCAGCGCAGACCGGAGCAACTCCTGCTCCCGGAGTCCTTCCTGTACATCGCACCCATCCACGACCACGCCATGCTCCTGGGCCTCGACGAGCTCCAGGCCCTGGACAGCGAGAGCGCCCGGACGCTCAACGAGCTGCTCAACCCTGAGCGGTCCCTGTGGGTCGTGCGCGCACAGCACGCCGAGAACCCCTACAGCCCCGACCTGCGGGAGTCCTTCCTCCTCGTGATCGACGAGGCCCCCGAGCCCGGAGTGCCACAGGTCCTCGGAGTCCATCTCCACCGCGACCTCGCCGACAGGACGGTTCGCGCCGGCATGCACCGCTCGGTGCTGATCCCCCTCGCGCAGAACTGGCTCGTCGGGCGTGGCGCGGACCCCGACCTCGTCCGGGAACCCGACGGGTGGAGCGACCCCGTGGACGCCGAGACCGCCCGCCTGGAGGACCTGCTGCGCAGCTCGGGAAGCCGGTACGAGATCCGTAACGACTACAACACCACCACCGCGCCGTACGAGAAGTGGGTGATCGCCGACGACACCGATGCTCTCGACCCGAAGACGCCCGTGGCCGTGTTCGTCTGGCGGCGTGAGAGCGACGACGACACCACCTACACCGTGCGGGGCGGGCACTTCGCCACGGTGGAGGCCGCTCACGAGTGGACCCGGGACACCTCCGCATCACTACCCGAGCCCAGCCGACCGGCTACCTCCCGCGCCGAGGCCGCGCGCTCCGGCGGCCAGGAGCCGATCCGCCCGGCCTACAACACCCCGGTGGACGACGGAGCAGACCGCGGTCGGACACCGCCACCCGACGACACCCGGCCACGAGGCCGCTGATCCGAATCGGAGACCACGGTCCCCGCTCCAAGTGATCGCCGCGGTCGCCCGGTTCGTGATCACGCCGGACCCGAGACCCCACCAACACCGAGGAAACGACATCGTCGACCACGCTGAAATCCTGAGGGCCCTGGCGCCGCTGCCAGACGGCATCACCACCGGTCGGCAGCAGCTGGCGCGCCGCGCGGACGTTCTCATCACCGCCGCGCTGGAATCGGGCGGGATCCGCAGCGACACCTACCGCGGCGTCCGCGTTCAGGTGGTGCTGCGCGCCAGCGGGGCGCAACTAGGCGCCAACCTCTTCGACTTCGACGAACACGCGACGGTGCCCCGGCCGGGATTCGTGCACACCCTGCGCGATCTCGCCCGGATCGACGGCGACGGCGAGTTGAACCCCGGACCGCTCAGGGAAGCCGTCGCCCGCTACACCGCACTGCTCACCGACACCTCCCCGGAGCCTGCTCCCGCAGCAGGCCGGACTGAGTCGCGCGTACGCGGCGTTCAGCGCGGCACCCGCACCGGCAGCGCCCAGCCCTTGAGGGCACCTACTGCCTCGACGGCAACCCCCGCGACCCAGCGGGCAACAGCAGCGCGGGGACGGTAGCCGGCACCGACGCGCAAGGACCGCTCCAAGCAGAACCCGCTGATCTTCACACCCGATGAACTTGCAGAGATGCGGGCCGCGTTCGGCCCCCTCATCCCCACCGACCCGCCAGCCATTGCCCTGTGGCTCACGAAGTCCGCGATCGACACACCGCACGACGACCTCGTCACCGACCTGCAGGAGTGGCTCGACCCGACCGACCTGTCGATCCCCGCGCACCACGTCGCCGAACTCGGTCTGCTCGCCCACGACTGCTGGCCAACCAGACGCCCGCCGCCACCGGCCAGGACCTGCTGCCCCACCTCGAAGACGCCAACCTCCGCGCCCGCAACATCCTCCGCGAGGCCGGCAACCGGCTCGACCACGCGCTTCTGAGGCACGACTAGCCCACCCGCCGGCGAGCGGAAGCCGCTCACCGCGGCGCCGGCGCCGCCCGCACCAGTGCCCTGGCACCTGCATCCCCGCCCCACCCGCCAGCAGGCACCCGTCGCACCCGATAACACCGAGCAAGGCCAGCCCCACAGCGGCACTATGACGACCGGAGCGCCACCTGACCGCCACACCCCTTGACACCATCGAACGCATCGCCCGCGCCGCGGCCTACCCACCTACCCAGCGCATCATGATCCGCGCACTCCTCGACACCACCGGCTCGTACGCCGCCCTCGCCGCCGCAGTCCGCCGCGACGACCTGCGCCCCACCGCGCTCACGGCCGTCCGAACCCTGATCGAGCAGACCATCGACGCCGGCCAACCCTGGACCACCGAAGCCGCGCGCTGGCTCAGCCGCGCCGGCGCAGACTGGCAGACGAGCGCCGCCCTGGCCAACCACCTCGCCTGGTACGCCCGCAGCCGACGCAACAGCGCTCTGCTCCACATCACTGGTGTCGACCACCTGACCCAGCCCGGCACCGACCGCACCCACGCCCAGGCCCTGCGGCACCTCCACCTCGTCGCACTGCGCTACGACTTTCGAAGCCGCACCATCCAGCAGCTCCTCGACCAATCCCCCGACCACGAGCGGGCCCGCTGGGATCCGTACACCCGCGCCCTCCACGCCTTCGCGCTGCTCGGCCGCTCCGTCCCCGGCGCTCTCGACGCCATGAACCGCTCGCTTGCCGAAGCCGGCGACAACCCGCAGGTCTGCCACGCGCTGCTCCACGGTCTCTGGCTGGGCGACAGCCTGCCCGGCCAGGCTGAGCAGATCCTGCAGCTTGCCGCCTGGCCCACCTTCGACGACAACGACCCCATCGCGCTCTTCCGCACCGCCACCGCCTGGCGAACCCTCGGCCGCCGCACCGAAGCCCTAACTGCGATCGACGACGCCCTCGAAGCCCTGGCGCCAAACCAACCCGACGTCCATGCTGACCTCGTCCGCGAGCGCACCCTCATCACCGCCATGCCGGCCCGTGCCTGAGACCGCCCCGCGTCGTTGACCACGACGAACGCCCCCACCAGGGCGTGACACAAAGCCTGCCACCCTCCGATCCATCTCCACGGCGTTCGGGTCGGCAGGAGCGTCGAGCCGGAGCGGCCCAACGACTGGCCGGGCCGCCGCAGGTGCCTGCCGTCGGCCACAACAGATCCATGAAACGGCAACGGGCCGCGCACCCTTCAAGGGTGCGCGGCC
>NZ_JBHYUU010000297.1:0-6305 GCF_042749955.1 Kitasatospora sp. NPDC059462
CCGCCGGTCGCGCACCCCTGCAGGCGGGCGGTGTCGGTGAGGCGCCCCACCCCCACCCGCGGGGGGTGGCCCCCCGCCCCCCTCCACCCCCGGGCCGGCCGCCGCCCCCCGGCCCCGGCCGCGGTCCCGCGCCCCGCGGACCGCCTGGACCCTCCCCCTAAGGACACCGATGCCCCCCACCCCCGCGCCCCGCGACACCCTCGGCGACCTGGACAGACGCAACCTGCGCCGGCTGATGCCGCTGCTGCTGGCGGCCTACATCATGTCCTTCCTCGACCGGACCAACATCGGCCTGGCCAAGGAACGGCTGGAGGCCGACCTCGGCATATCCGCCGCCGCCTACGGGCTCGGCGCGGGACTGTTCTTCCTCACCTACGCGGCCTCCGAGATCCCCAGCAACCTGATCATGCACCGGGTCGGCGCCCGCTGGTGGATCACCCGGATCATGCTCACCTGGGGCGTCATCTCCGCCTGCATGGCGTTCGTCCAGGGGGAGAAGTCCTTCTACGCGATGCGGCTGCTGCTGGGCGCCGCCGAGGCGGGCCTGCTGCCGGGCATCCTCCTCTACTTCACGTACTGGTTCCGCTCCGGCACCCGGGCCCGGGCGATCGGCCTGCTGCTGCTCGGGGCTTCGATCGCCAGCGTGCTCGGCAACCCGCTGGGCGGCCTGCTGCTGGAGATGGACGGGATCGGCGGCTGGCACGGCTGGCAGTGGATGTTCGTCGTCGAGGGCCTTCCCTGCGTCCTGCTGGCCTTCGTCGTCCTCAAGTACCTCCCGGACGGCCCGGCCACGGCCCCGTGGCTGACCGCCAAGGAAGCGGCACTGGTCACCGAGGCGACGACCCGCGAGCAGGAGGAAGGCGCCAGGGCCGCCGGCACCAGCTCCGGTTCCCTGCTGACGGTGCTGCGCGACAAGCAGATGCTCATCGCCATCTTCGCCAACTGGACGCACCAGGTGGCGCTCTACTCCGTCGTCTACTTCCTGCCCGGCATCATCGGCGGCTGGGGACACCTGTCCCCGTTCACCATCGGGCTGCTGACCAGCCTGCCCTGGGTGACGGCCGCGATCGGTGCCGTCCTGGTGCCACCGCGCGCCACCACCCCCCGCCGCTCCCGCAACTTCGTGGTGACCGGCCTGCTGATGATGTTCGCTGGACTCCTCGTCGCCACCGTCGCCGGCCCCGTGATCGCCCTGCTCGGCTTCTGCTTCACCGGCCTGGCGTTCTTCGTCGTCCAGCCGCTCCTGTTCAACTTCCCCGGCACCCGCCTGGAGGGCCGCACACTCGCCGGCGGCCTCGCCCTGCTCAACACGGTCGGCATCACCGGCGGCTTCGTCGGCCCCTACGTCATGGGCTGGGCCGAGGAGAGCACCGGCAACCACCTGGCCGGCCTGTGGATCTCCGTCGTGCTGCTGGCCCTCGGCGCCGCGGCCGCCACCCGCCTGCGGTTCTCCGCCACGGACCAGCGCCACGGCGCGAGCTGACACCTGCCCCCGTCCGCCCCGCCCGGGCCCACCACGTGGGTCCGGGCGGAACCGGGCGCGGGGCGGGCGGGCACGGCTTGACGGGGGCCCGGCCCGGGCATTGCACCGGGGAAGCGCCGGCGGGCGCGGAAAGAAAAAGGGGGGCCCGGTTGTGGGGTGGGTCGTCGTGCTGGCCGTGGCCGCCACGCTGACGGCGTTCGGCGCCTTCCGCTTCCGGCGGGCGCGCCGCGCGTTCTTCGACGCACTGGTGGTCCCGCGGGCGCAGGAGGAGGAACTGACGGTGTACGAGGTCGCCTACCTCCACGGGGGAAGGCGGTCGCTGGCGCGGACGGTGCTGGCCTCGATGGTGCTCGGCGGCCGGGTGTCGGTGGCGGACGGGGTGCTCACCGTGGTGGACCCCGTGGCGCGCGACGCCGTCGAGGCGGAGGTCGTCCGGGTGTTCGGGCGGGCGCCGCGGCGCCGGGCCTGGCGGCGGATGGAACGGCTGCAGCGCTCCCCCGGCCTCACCGCCGTCGGCCGGCGGCTCGGCGACCAGGGGCTGACCGCCCACCCCTCCCGCCTGCGGGCGCTCGAACGGGCCGACGACCAGCTGGCCGTGATCCGCATGGCCTCCTTCGCGCTCGGCGTCACGGCCGTCTGGATGGTCGCCGCCCGGGGCTTTCCCGACCCCCTGGTCCCGGGAGTCGCCACCTTCCTGCTCGTCGTGGCGGGCTGGTGGGCGGCCAGGGACCGGCTCCTGCGGTCCGGCGGGACCACGCAGGCGGGCCGCGCGGCCCTCGCCGCCCACCAGGAACGCCACCAGCCGTGGTGCCCCCGCATCCACGACCCGCTCGGCGACCAGGACGCCGCATTCCTCGGCAAGGCCACCCGCGGCGAATTCCACGGCAGGCTCGGCGCGTTGAACAAGGCCCTCAGCCCGCCCCCGCAGGCGCCGCTGCCCTTCGAGGACCCGCCGGGCCTGGGCGGCCTGTGACGGGCCGCAACCGGGCGCAGGCGGGCCCGGGCCCCGACGCCGCGGCGCGCGCGAGGGCCGCCGCCGGACGGTGAGCGGCCGCCGGGGCTCCCGGCCGGGAGGGCCGCGGCAGCGCAACCGGCAAGGGCCTGTCGGTGAGCAACTCCCTTCCCTACAATGCGAATCCGGCCGGCCGCCGGCGATGACGGCGGGCCGGTGACGACGGTCGAGGGGCGGGCGCGATGAGTGGCGATCGACTGAGGGTTCCGCACGAGTACCGGGTGGCGACCACACGGGTCGGGGGGCTCGCGTTCACCGTGCTGCTGCTGTCCTTCGGGGCCCTGCTGCCGATCTGGAGCGACAAGGAGTTCGCGCCCTCCACCAAGGCGATCGGCTCGCTGCTGGTGATCGGCTTCTGCCTGCTGGTGATCGTCGGCGTCGCCCGGGCCGGCACCCTGCTCACCACCGAGGGGATCACCGTGCGCGGAGTGGTGCGCCGCCGCCGGCTGCCCTGGGCCGGCATCACCCGGTTCGTCAAGGTGCCCAACCCGAACGCGCACACCGGCCGCGGCGCACCGGCGTTCCTCGTCCACGCGCTGCGCACCGACGGCCGCACGGTCCACCTCCCCTACGTCGACGACAAGCACGTCCTGGTGGACCGCGAAGTCGAACGGCTGAACGCGCTGCTGGCCGAACACCGCGCCGACGCCGACGGCGACTGAACCCGGGAGACGACGCCCGGCCCGCGGCCACCCGCACGAAGCCCCGCCCGCCGCGCGCGCGGCGGGCGGGGGCCGGATCGCTGCCAGGGCGATGCCAGGGGGATGCCGGCGGTGTGCCGGCGCGCACCGGTCTGAAGGGTGGTGCCGGGGTGATCGGCAACGGGGGCGAGATGAGCGCGCCCGGGGTCAGGGGAAACGGCGGGAACCGGAGTGGGCCGGGCGTGAGCGGCCTGGGGGGACAGGGGAAAGGCGGCGCAGCCGCCGGAACCGGGGTGGCGGGGTCAGGAGGGGCCGGTCAGCAGATCGGATCCACGGTCTTCGGTCTCCCCGGAGCCGGGCTCCTCGGTCGGGGAGGGGTGCACACGGTGGAACTCGAAACCGCCCAGGACACCGATACCCGGCACCCGAACGGACCTGGTGTGGTCGGCCTGGCCGGCGCAAGCGGCGCACCCGGGCAGCGGGAAGCGGATCATGTCGGCGTGTTCGGTCGGGGCGGTGACGAGATGGCGCAGAGCGTCCCTGTGGGGCCGGGCGGCGCCGGCACGGTGGTGGTGGGGTCGCCGTTCCCGGGCGCCGGGGTCGTGGGCCGTGGTGGGGGGAGGCTCACGCAGACCGGGACCGCTCCGGCAACGGATCTCGTCGGTGGCGGTCCCGGCGTCGTGGGTGTGTCCGGCG
This sequence comes from Kitasatospora sp. NPDC059462, assembly GCF_042749955.1. Classification (NCBI taxonomy): domain Bacteria; kingdom Bacillati; phylum Actinomycetota; class Actinomycetes; order Kitasatosporales; family Streptomycetaceae; genus Kitasatospora; species Kitasatospora sp. NPDC059462. The sequence goes on from NZ_JBHYUU010000297.1 coordinate 3,833, forward strand.
GTTCACGTCAGCTGCTGGCCGGGGAGGTGCGTGACGTCGGTGTGGTCGGCCTGTCGACCGTGCCGGGTTCGGGAAGGGGCGGGGTCTTCTCCACGTCCGATTCGCCGCAGATGCGTCTCGTTCCGGTGCAGGTTCCGTTCAGCAGCAGGGGGACTCCGGCCGTGACGGGTCTGCCGGGGGATCTGCTGTTCGCCTTCCGGTTCGAATCGGATCGGCCGGATGTTCCGATCTACTCGTTCTGGGTGTGCATGGGGGGTCTTCTGTGGAGCCCTCTGGCCTAGGGTCCGTCGCTTGGATTGTGGGGGATCGTGCTCTGCGCGGGTCCGGGGCGTGGGCCGGGCGGTGACCGGGTCAGCGCAGGGTGCGCAGGAAGATGTCGGCCTTGCCGTTGGTGTCGCCGGGGACGAGGTCCTCGGCCGTGGACCGGAAGACCACCTGGCGCCCGCCGGCGCTGACCGTGTCGATCCCGGCGGTGGCGGGGCGGTCGGTGACGGTTTCGTCGGTGCCCGTTTCGAGGTCGCGCAGCGTGAGCGGCGCCGGCCCGGTCGTCCCTGACGTGGTGTGCAGGAGGTAGCGGCCGGTGGGGTCGATGGCGAGGCCCTTGACGCCGGGGACCGGCAGGGCGGTGCCGGAGGCGACGTCGTGGACGTAGGTGTCGGGGCCCGAGAGGTAGACGACCTTGGTGCCGTCGTCGCTGAGCTGGACGAGCTCGGCCGCCACGCCCGGGCCCTCGATCGGGCCGGCGGCGGTGTTGCCGGCCCAGTCCCACAGGAAGATGTCGTGTTCGCCGCCGTCCTGGTAGGCGAGGCGGGTCCCGTCGGCGCTGATGGACGGCCGGATCGGCTCGGTGTTGTGGATGATGTCGACGGTCTGCAGGGCGCCGGTGTCGGGGCTGCGGACCTCGACGCGCTGGTTGGGCTCCGGCGGCCTGAACCTGACGGTGAACGCCTGGTGGGTCTCGTTCGCGCCCATGGACGCCTCGCAGGTGAAGAGCGAGCAGGTGTAGGCGGAGGTCCATCCCCGGGTCAGGTGCTCCTGGTAGAGGGCCGTGTTGGCGTACCTGGGTGCCAGATAGGCGAGGACCTGGCCGTCGCTGCTGAGCATGGGCGATCCCGACGCGGATCCGCCGAACTGCCGGTTCTGTCCCGTCGTCAGGTCGCGGACGAAGACCCGGTCGTTCCTGCCCGTGTTGCCGGGGGTGAGGTTGTTCGCGTAGGAGGTGAACACGATGCGGTCGCCGGCCGGTGTGATCGACGCCCGGGCGGAGTCGTCGTTGGCCTGGGTGCCGTCGGCCGCGACGCTGACCCTCTCGGTCCCGATCTGGTGCAGGCCCGCGCCGCCGGTGCCCCCGGCGGGTGCGGCCCAGGCCGTTGCGGGCAGCGCCACCGCGACCGCCCAGGCCACGGCCGCCGTGCCCAGGGCGGCCCGCCCGCGTCCGGCCGTGAGCCGTCTCGTCCGTCCTCGCATGTTCCCCCCACGCAGTTTCCGGTGCGGCACCCCGTTCGGGGAAGCCATCGACCATGAAAGAGGCGGCGCAGCGGCGCGGTCAACGCGCAGACGCGCCAGATGAGTTGCCGGAGCGGAGGGTTTCGGTCATCCGCCGGCCGTGCCGTCACTCGGCCCTCTCCCGCCCCACCGGGGACGTCGGCCCCGGCGGCGGTTCCCGGCGCCCTGGTCCTCGGCGACGGTTTGCGGGGTGGGTGGGGCTCGGTACTGGACGTCGATGGCTTCGATGCCGGTGAATTCGACGTCGAGTTCGTTGGCGCGGCCGCCGCTCCTGTTCCCGGGTCGGCGCCCGGCTGCCCCCTTTCCCTGTGGTGCGTGAGCCGGGTACGCCGGGGCGGGGGGTGTGCGCCCGGGGCGGGGAGGAGGGGGGTGAGGGGTGGTGGGCTTCTGTGCGCCGGGTGGTGGGGGTGCGTACGGCTTGCCCGGTGTCGTCACCGTGGGCTTCCATGGCGTTACCAGTGGTGATCTCCTGTGCGGGGTTTCCGCCCACCGTCCCGGAAGGACAGACGACATGATGATCCGACGCGTCGCGTTCGCGCTCGCGGCCGGCACGATCGCCGCCGCCCTCGGGTTCGCCCCGGCGGCCGCCGCCGGTACGGGGGGCCCGGCCGGGGGCGGGGCGCGGGAGAGCGTGCGGGCGTACGACGACTGCCCCACGGGCAACTTCTGCATCTTCAGCGACTACAACGGCGGGGGCCGGCGGTGCTGGTGGCCGGCCGAGGGGTCCTCCTCGATCCCGGACACCGCCGCCGGGTGCCCGTTCATCCGTGACGGCCAGAACGTGCGCTCGGTGCGCAACCGCACCGAGCACCGCGTCCAGTACTACACGAGCACCAACTACCACGACCGGGTCGGATCCACCCTCGCCGGCGGCCAGGGCAACCTCCAGGGCACCTACCAGATCCGCTCCTTCAGGCCGCAGTAGCCGGTCGGCGGCCGGGGGCGGCCCCCGTGCGCCGGGATCCCC
>NZ_JBHYUU010000298.1:0-6275 GCF_042749955.1 Kitasatospora sp. NPDC059462
TTTAAAACATACAGACACGGGGCCGGAGGGGGCGCGGCCCGGGGCCGTCCGGCCGCCGGCCGCCCGCCACCGGGCCTCTCCCCGGCCGCTACAGGCCGAGCTGCCGGTCGATCAGGTCGAACAGCTCGTCGCCGTCGGCCTCCTCCAGCCGGTCGGCGAAGCCGTCGCCCCCCTCCGCCGCCCGGGCGGCGCGGACCTGGTCCAGGGCCGCCTGGAGACGGGCCGCCAGCTGGTCCAGCTCAGCCGCCCCGGCGCCCCCGGCGGTCAGCCCGGCCAGCGCCGACTCCATCGCCGCGAGCCCGGCGAGCGGCGAGGCCGCCGCGGCCCGGTCGGCGCCGGCGTCATCGGCGCGGCCGTCCTGACCGGCCGGGGTCACCAGTCCGGTCAGGTGCCGGGCCAGCGCGGCGGCGGTGGGGTGGTCGAACAGCAGTGTGCTGGGCAGCCGCAGCCCGAGCAGGGTGCCCAGGCGTCCGCGCAGCTCCACCGCCGTGAGCGAGTCCAGCCCCAGGTCCAGCAGTCCCCGGTCCACCGGCAGAGCACCCGGATCGGCGTGTCCCAGCACCTCGCCGACCGAACGGCGCACCAGGTCCAGGACGGCCCGACCGCGCTCCTGCGGCGCGAGTGCGGCCAGCGTGCCGCGGCGGTCCGGCTCGGCGGAGGCTTCCGCGCGTTGCGGCGTCCGGCGCCCCAGCAGCTCGCGCAGCGCGGCCGCCGGCCCTCCGCCGGACCCGCCGGCCCCGGGCGCCGCCAGCCGGGCGGCGACCGCGACCGGCCGACCGGCCGTCAGGGCCTCGTCCAGCAGCGCGAGCGCGTTCGCGGCGGGCAGCGGGGCGATCCCGGTCCGGGCGATCCGCGCCCGGTCGGCGACGCTCAGCTTCTCCCCCATGCCGTCGCCCTCCCACAGGCCCCACGGGAGGGAGAGCGCGGGCAGCCCGGCCTCGTGCCGGTACCCGGCGAGTGCGTCGAGGAAGGAGTTCGCGGCCGCGTACGAGCCCTGCCCGGCCGTCCCGAGCACCCCGGCGACCGAGGAGAACAGCACGAACGCCCGCAGCGGCAGCTCCCGGGTCGCCTCGTGAAGCGCCCACGCACCGGCCACCTTCGGCCGCAGCACGGCGGTCACCCGCTCGTCCGTCAGCCCCTCGACCAGCCCGTCGTCCAGGACACCGGCGGCGTGCACGACCCCGGTGACCGGAAGGCCGTCCGGCGCCTGCGCCAGCGCGGCCCGGACCGCCGCCGGATCGGCGACGTCACCCGTGACCGGCACCACCGCGACCCCCTGGCCCACCAGTTCCTCGGCCAGGCCGGGTGCCACCCGCCCGCTACGGCTCAGCAGCACCAGCCCGCGCACCCCGTGAACCTCCACCAGGTGCCGCACCAGCACCGCCGCCAGCGCCCCGGAGGCGCCGGTCACCAGCACACTGCCACCACCGAACGCCCCGGCACCGCCGGAAGCGTCGGTCGGGGCATCGGCCTCAGCGGACACCAGGACGCCCCCGGCACTGCGGGAACCATCCGCCGACGCCCCCGGCGTACCGGTCACCAGGACGCCCCCGGCATCACCCGAGCCATCCGCCGACGCCCCGGACACACCGGCCGCCAGGACGCCCCCGGCGTCGGACGCACCGGCACCGCCGGAAGCGTCGGTCGAGGCATCGGCCACACCGGCCGCCAGGACGCCCCCGGCGTCGGACGCACCGGCACCGCCGGAAGCGTCGGTCGAGGCATCGGCCTCAGCGGACACCAGGACGCCCCCGGCGCCGGACACCCCGGCGTCGCCGGAACCATCCGCCGACGCCGCAGGCACGGCGTGACCGGCGCCGGGCGCCCCGGCACCGCCGGAAGCATCTGCCGAGGCCACCGCCAGCCGTGGTGCCAGGATCTGCCCGGCGCGCAGCAGCAGGTGGGGCTCGTCCTCGGGCCAGGCGAGGGCGGGGAGCGCCGGACGGGTGCCGGGCGGGAGGTCGGTGTCGAGCAGCAGGATCCGGCCGGGGTGTTCGGCAGCCGCCGAGCGGATCAGGCCTCCGGCCGCCGCCGCGGCGAGCGCGTCGGCGCTGCCCTCGGCCGCCGCCGGCAGCAGGACGACCAGGCGGGAGGCCTCGTGGCGGCGGTCGGCCAGCCAGGCCCGCAGGGTGCTCAGCGCCCAGCCGGTGGCGTGGGCGACCTGGTCGGGGACGGGGAGGTCCGCCGGACGGGGCGGCAGGGTCAGCCCGACGACCGCCGGTACGGGTTCGGCGAGCTCGGACAGGCTCTCGACCAGGACGGCCGGGTGCGGGTCCGCGGGAAGGGCCAGGCGGCGGGTGCCGGGGACGAGCAGCGGGTCGTTCCGGCGGGCGGCGGCGAAGCGCTCGGCGGGCACCTCCGCGAGTTCGAGGGCGCCGGCGTGGAGCAGCACGCCGCCGTCCGCGTCGTAGAGGGTGACGGCGCCGCAGTGCTCCCCGTCCGGGACGATCCGGGCCCGCAGCGGTCCGGTCGGGACCGCCGCGTACGGGCGGACCTCGCGCCAGGCGACGGGCAGCCGCAGCGTGGTGCGGTCGTCGGACGGCAGGCCCGCGTGCGCCCAGGGGTGCAGGGCGGCGTCCAGGGCGGCGGGCGGCACCACGAAGCGCCGGTCGGCGTCCCGGGCGCCCTCGGCGGGGCCGGCGAGTTCGGCCCACAGGGTGCCGTCGGGGTGCTGCCAGGCGGCGGTCACGGTGCGGAAGGCGCCACCGTAGCCGAGGCCGTGGGCGTCGAGGGCGGCGTACAGTTCCTCGGCGGCGACCGGCCGGGCGCCGGGCGGCGGCCAGCTGCCCAGCGGCGGGGCCGGCTCGGCCGGGGCGGGCGCGAGCACGCCTCCGGCGTACCTGGTCCAGGGTTCCTCGTCGGCGGTGTCGGGCCGGGCGTGGATGCGGACGGCCCGCTCCCCGTTGCCGTCCGCCGGGTCCAGCCCGACCTGGAGCCGCAGCGCCGGGCCGTCCGGGAGCAGCAGCGGGGCGTGCAGGTCGAGGGCGGCGACGACCGGCAGGCCGGCGGCGCGGCCCGCGTGCAGCGCGAGGTCGAGCAGGGCGGTCGCGGGCAGCACGGTCGCGCCGGCCACGGTGTGCCCGGCCAGCCAGGGGTGCTCGCGCGGGTCGAGCCGGCCGGTCAGCACCGTCCCGGCGCCGTCGGCGAGTTCGACGGCGGCTCCGAGGAAGGGGTGACCGGCGGTGGTGAGCCCGGCGGCCCCGAGGTCGCCGGCGACGGCCGGGGCGTCGAGCCAGTGCCGGGTGCGCTGGAAGGGGTAGGTCGGCAGGCCGGGGGCCGACCGGCCGGCGGCGCCCAGGACGGCGGGCCAGTCGACGGCGGCCCCGGCGGCGTGCACGGTGGCGACGGCCCGCAGCAGGGTGTCCGCCTCGTCGCGTTCGCGCCGCAGCACCGCCGCCGTGACGGCCGGCGGGTCCTGCGGATCCTGCGGGTCCCGCTGGTCGTGCGGCTCACCGGCCAGTACGTCCTCGACCAGGGAGGTGAGCAGGGTGTCGGGGCCGATCTCCAGGTAGCGCACGGTGCCGAGGTCCCGCAGGGCCCGCACGCCGTCGGCGAAGCGGACGGTCCCGCGCACCTGGCGCACCCAGAGGTCGGGCCAGTCGGTGTCCGCCGGATCGGCCGGGCGGCCGGTGAGGTCGGAGACGAAGGGGATCGCCGGACGGCCGAAGGCGAGGCCGTCGAGGGCGGCGCGGAAGTCGTCCAGCATCGGGTCCATCAGCGGGGAGTGGAAGGCGTGGCTGACGGTCAGCCGCCGGGCCTTGACCCCCGTGGCGGCGAGCCGGGCGGCGACCGCGAGCACGGCGTCCTCCGCTCCGGAGACGACCGTGGCCCGCGGGCCGTTGACGGCGGCCACCGAGGCCCGGTCGGTGTAGCCGTCGAGGGCGGCGAGCACGTCCGGCTCGGCGGCCCGGAAGGAGAGCATGATCCCCTCGGCGGGCAGCGCGTCCATCAGCCGGCTGCGTGCGGCCACCAGGGCGACGGCGTCGTCCAGGGTGAGCACGCCCGCGGTGTGGGCGGCGGCGACGGCGCCGATCGAGTGCCCGAGGACGGCGTCCGGCCGCACGCCCCAGTGGTCGAGCAGCCGCACGAGGGCGAACTCCACGGCGAACAGGGCGGGCTGGGTGTAGCCGGTGCGGTCCAGCAGGCCGGTCTCCTCGAAGAGGACCTCCCGCAACGGCCGCTCCAGGTGGGGCGCGAAGGCCTCGCAGACCTCGTCGAGGGCGGCCGCGAACCGCGGGTACCTCCCGTACAGTTCCCGGGCCATGCCGACGCGCTGGCTGCCCTGGCCGGTGAAGACGAAGGCGGTCCGGCCGCTCCGGGCGGTGCCGCGCAGCAGCTCCGGGGAGTCCGCTCCGGCGGCCAGTGCCCGCAGCCCGTCGGCCAGTTCGGCCGGCGAGGAGCCGAGCACCACCGCGCGCTGCTCGAAGGCCGACCGGGTGACGGCCAACGCGGCTCCGGCTTCGGCCAGTTGGTCCCCGGGCAGCTCGGCGGCGAGGGCGAGCAGCCGTTGTGCCTGGTCCCGCAGCGCGGGCCCGGTGCGCGCCGACACCGGCCAGGCCACCGGCCCGGCCGCGTCCGGCCGCGCCGCGACCTCGGGTGCGTCGGGCGCCGAGGGTGCGTCGGGCGCCGAGGGCGCCCCGGACGTCGCGGACGTCGCGGACGCGTCCGCCGGCGGCGCCTGTTCGAGGATCACATGGGCGTTGGTGCCGCTGATCCCGAACGAGGACACCCCGGCCCGGCGCGGCCGGCCGGCCTGCGGCCACTCCTGCGGCTCGGCCAGCAGTTCCACCGCCCCGGCCGTCCAGTCCACGTGCGGCGAGGGCGCGTCCAGGTGCAGGGTCGCGGGCAGCCGGCCCCGCCGGATGGCCTCGACCATCTTGATCACGCCCGCCACCCCGGCCGCCGCCTGGGTGTGGCCGATGTTCGACTTGATCGAGCCGAGCCACAGCGGCCGTCCCTCCGGCCGGCCCTGCCCGTACGTGGCCAGCAGGGCCTGCGCCTCGATCGGGTCGCCGAGGCGGGTGCCCGTCCCGTGCGCCTCGACCGCGTCCACGCCGTCCGCCTTCAGGCCGGCGGAGGCCAGTGCGGCCCGGATGACCCGCTGCTGGGCGGGCCCGTTCGGCGCCGTCAGCCCGTTCGACGCACCGTCCTGGTTGACGGCCGTGCCGCGCAGCAGGGCCAGCACGGGGTGCCCGTTGCGCCGCGCGTCGGAGAGGCGTTCCAGGACGAGCACGCCCGCGCCCTCGGCCCAGCCGGTGCCGTCGGCGCCGGCCGCGAAGGGCTTGCAGCGCCCGTCGGGGGCCAGCCCGCGCTGGCGGCTGAACTCCACGAAGGTGGCGGGGGTGGCCATCACGGTGACGCCGCCGGCCAGGGCGAGGGTCGCCTCGCCGCTGCGCAGGGCCTGGGCGGCCAGGTGCAGCGCGACCAGCGAGGAGGAGCACGCCGTGTCCACCGTGACCGCCGGACCCTCCAGCCCGAGCGCGTAGGAGACCCGCCCGGAGGCGACGCTGCCGGCGCTGCCGCTGACCAGGTAGCCCTCGTAGCCGTCGGGCGCCTCGGGGGCCTGGCTGAGGCGGGAGCCGTAGTCGTCGTACATCACGCCGACGAAGACGCCGGTCCGGCTGCCGCGCAGCGTCCCCGGGTCGATGCCGGCCCGCTCGACGGCCTCCCAGGCGGTCTCCAGCAGGATCCGCTGCTGCGGGTCGGTGGCCAGCGCCTCGCGCGGGCTCATGCCGAAGAACGCGGGGTCGAAGTCGGCGGCGTCGTAGAGGAATCCGCCCTCGCGGGCGGCGGAGGTGCCGGGCCGCTCCGGGTCGGGGTGGAAGAGCCGGTCCAGGCGCCAGCCGCGGTCCTCGGGGAACGGGCCGACGGCGTCGACGCCGTCGGCGACCAGCTGCCACAGCTCCTCGGCGGAGCTCACCCCGCCGGGGTAGCGGCAGCCGATGCCGACGATCGCGACCGGGTCGTCGGTCACCGGGACCGGCGGATCGAGCGGCCGGTCCTCACCGGTGCCCGGCCGCGAGGGCAGCAGGGTGTCGCCCAGGTGGGCGGCCAGGGCCGCCGGGCTCGGGTGGTCGAAGACCAGGGTGCTGGGCAGCGTCAGGCCGGTCGTCGCGTTGAGCCGGTTGCGCAGGTCGACGGCGGCCAGCGAGTCGAAGCCCTGCTCGGTGAAGGACCGGTCCTCCTCGACGGCCTGCGGCCCGCTGTGCCCGAGCACCGCGGCGGTGGCGCCGCGGACCAGTTCGCGCAGCAGCGCCCCGCGCTCGGCCTCCGGC
>NZ_JBHYUU010000299.1:0-6218 GCF_042749955.1 Kitasatospora sp. NPDC059462
GGGGGCGCACCGGGCGCAGGTAGGGGCGCAGCCGCCGCCGGCCGCGCGCGAGCGGCCGGGCGAGCCGGCGCCGGTACGCGCGCGGCTGCCGGGGGCCGGGCAGCCGGTGCGGCCCGCCGGGTCCGGGCCGGGGACGGCCGGAGCGCAGGCCCGCGCAGCGCAGCCGCCGGCCGAGCGGCAGCAGCAGGACGAGCAGGGCGGCGCCCTTCGCGCTCTCCTCGATCACCGGGGTGACCAGGTCGGCCCCCAGCGCCTCGCCGAGGCTGCCCTGGTGGGTGCTCAGGTAGGTGCTGGTCCAGCCGTTGGCGAGGATGGCCACGGTGGTGGCGGCGCAGGCGCCCCAGCCGAGGCAGAACACGGTGTACCGCAGCGGCACCCGGGCGGTCTGGTTGAGCCAGGCGAGCCCGCCGAGCACGAAGGGCAGCGGGACCGTCGCCAGGCCGAGTCCGACCAGCAGCCCGGTGGTGCCGGTCTGGCGGCGGACCAGGTGGAGGATCAGCACGCCGCAGCCGGCCAGTGCCAGCACGACCGTCGCGCTCACCGAGGGGACCACCGACCGGCGCAGCGAGCGCGCGGCGCGGGCCGCGGGGGAGACGGGGGCCGTGCGGGCCGCGGGGGAGGCGGCCGGGGCGGCGGGTGCGTCCGTCCGGGCGGGGGCGGGCGCGGGGGCGGCGGGCAGCAGCCGGTGCGCCCGGCGCCTCCGGGGCCCCGGGATGGTCCGGGGGCCGGCGGTGGGCGTGGGCATCTCTCGGTCGTCGGCGGCCCGCACGGTGAGGTGGTACCCATCGCCGGGCGGGGTGCTCACGCGCCACAGGGTAGGCCACGCCGCCCGGCGGCCGGGGGGAGTCGGAGCGAACGCCCCGCTCCGGTCCGGCCCGCCGGCGGTCGCCGGGGCCGTCGGGGCCCGCCGGGTCGAACACCCGGCGGGGACTCAGCGGCGGCGGAACAGCAGGTCGTGCACCACGTGGCCCTTGGCGAGGCCGGCCCGTTCGAACTTGGTGACCGGGCGCCAGTCGGGCCGCGGCGCGTAGCCGGGGACGGAGCCGTCCGGGTGGTCCGCCGGCTCCAGCCAGCCGGTGCCGTCGCCCTCGGGGTGCAGGTTCTCCAGCTCCGGCGAGGCGGACAGCACGTCGAGCATCTGCTCGGCGTACGGCTCCCAGTCGGTGGCGCAGTGCACCAGCGCGCCGGGCGCCAGCCGGGGCAGCACCAGCTCCAGGAAGGACGGCTGGACCAGCCGGCGCTTGTGGTGCTTGGGCTTGGGCCACGGGTCGGCGAAGTAGACCCGCAGGCCGGCCAGCGAGGCGTCGGACAGCATGTCGCGCAGCAGGATCACGGCGTCACCGGCGGCCGGGCGGACGTTGGTGCTGCCGTCGCGCTCCAGCAGGCCGAGCAGGTTGCCGTGGCCGGGGGTGTGGACGTCGGCGGCCAGGATGCCCATGGCGGGGTCGGCGGCGGCCATCGCGGCGGTGGTCTCGCCCATGCCGAAGCCGATCTCCAGGGTGACCGGCAGGCCGCCGAACAGCGCGGGCAGGTCGAGCGGGGTGCCGTCGATCGCGATGCCGTGCTGCTCCCAGCCCCGGTCCAGCGCGCCCGCCTGGGCGTTGGTCATCCGGCCCCGGCGCGGCTGGAAGCTGCGGATGCGCCGCTCGCTGTGCTGGGCCTCGGTGGCCTTGTGCGGGTACATCGGCGCGGGGTACGCGGCGGGTGCCGCGGAGAGCCGGGCGGAGGGCGAGGGCTGGGGGATCGGGGCGGTGGCAGTCACAATCACCCGAGTCTACGGGGCCGTCGGGCGCGGGCCGCAGGGCCTGTGACGGTCCCCACGTTCCCGCCCGCCGCCCGCCTTCCGCCGGCCCTCAGCCGCCCGCCTCCAGCGCGGCCAGCGCCCGGCGGGCCACCTCCCGGCCGATCGGCAGCGAGGCCGTCGCCGCCGGGGAGGGCGCGTTCAGCACGTGCACCAGGCGGCGGGTGGAGCGCGGGTCGTCCGGGTCGAAGCCGGCGAAGGCGAAGTCGTCCAGCAGCGCGCCGTCCCGGGCCACCGCCTGGGCGCGGACGCCGGCCCCGGCCCGGACCAGGTCGGCCGCCGTGACGGCCGGCAGCAGCCGCTGGACGGCCGTGGTGAACGCCCGCTTGGACAGCGAGCGGTGCAGTTCGCCCAGCTCGTAGCGCCAGTGCCGGCGGGCGATCCGCCAGGTGCCGGGGAAGGCGGCGGTGCCGGCGAGGTCGCGCGGCCGCACGGTGCGCCAGTCGTAGCCCTCGCGGGCCAGGGCCGGTACCGCGTTCGGGCCGACGTGCACGTCCCCGTGCACGCCCCGGGTCAGGTGGACGCCCAGGAACGGGAACGCCGGGTCGGGCACCGGGTAGACCAGGCCCCGCACCAACTCCCGCCGCTCCTTGACGAGTTCGTAGTACTCGCCGCGGAACGGCACGATCCGCACCCCGGGGTCGTCGCCGGCCAGCCGGGCGATCCGGTCGCTGTGCAGGCCCGCGCAGTTCACCAGCACCCGGCAGCGCAGCTCGCCCGCCGAGGTCTGCACGGTGACGCCGTCGGCCCGCCGGGCGACCGCCCGCAGCTCGGCCCCGGTGCGGATCTCGGCGCCGGCCTCGCGGGCCAGCCGCGCGTAGGCGGCGGCCACGGCGGGGAAGTCGCAGATGCCGGTGGTGCCGATGTGCAGCCCGGCGATGCCGGTGACCTGCGGCTCGTACGCGGCGATGCCCCGGCGGTCCAGCTCGGTGACCGGGATGCCGTTGGCCCGGCCGCGCTCGGCCAGGGTGCGCAGCCGGTCCAGCTCGGCGGGCCCGGTGGCGACGATCAGCTTCCCGGTGACCTCGTGCGGGATCGCGTGGGCGCGGCAGAACTCCACCATCTCGGCGGCGCCGGCCACCGCGTACCGGGCCTTGAGCGAGCCCGGCCGGTAGTAGACGCCGCTGTGGATCACGCCGCTGTTGCGCCCGGTCTGGTGGGCGGCCAGTCCGGGTTCCTTCTCCAGCACGGTGAGTCCCAGTCCGGGCCGGGCCCCGGTCAGCGCGTACGCCGTGGCGAGCCCGACGATCCCGCCCCCCACCACCAGCACGTCGACGTCGTACCGCACGGCTCGCTCCTCGCCTCGCCTCGTCCGACCGTCCCCCGTCCGACGGCGATGCTGCCATGCCGGCGGGGGCCGGTCGAGGGGGCGTCACGGGGCGCCCGGGCGCACGGTCAGGCCGGGGCGACGATGACCGTGCGGGCCCGTTCGGTCAGTTCGCGCACGCGGCGCTCGCCCTGGAACGGCTCCAGCCTGCGGAGCATCTCCACCACGTACTCGCGGCTGCGCTGCGAGGAGATCCGCCCGGCCACGTCGACGGCGCGCTCGCCGGCCGCCACCGCGGCGTCGAGGTTGCCCGCCTCGGCCTCGGCCATCGCGGAGACGACCAGCCGCAGGCCGTGTGAGCGGACGAACCCCTCGGTGGGCCGGGCCAGCGCCTCCCGGGTGAACTGGCGGACCTTGGAGGGCACGCCGAGGTCGCGGAAGCACTCGGCGGCGTCGGCCGCGAGCCGGTCGTAGGCGTAGAAGTCGATCCACGCCGGATCGGGATCCCCGGCGCGCGCCCGCTCCAGTGCGCTCTCCGCGGCCCCGAGCGCCGTCGCGCACGCCGCCGCGTTCCGCGCCTTGGCCTGGGCCCGTGCCTCGACCAGGTGGAAGAAGCTCATCGTCCGGGTGGTGGCCAGGCCCCGGTTGCGCTCCAGGGCCGCCTGGGCGAGGTCCACGGCCTCCTCGGCGAACCCCCGGTACCCGGCCTGCAGGCTCATCGAGGCCAGCACGTAGCCGCCGAGCGGGACGTCCGCGGCGGCCCGGGCGAGCCGCAGGGCCTGGATGTAGTAGCGCTGGGCGGCCTCGTGCTGGCCGGTGTCGAACGCCATCCACCCGGCCAGCCGGGTGAGTTCGGCCGTCGCGCCGAACAGCGCCCGGCCCACCGCGTCGCTGTAGGAGGCGAGCAGCAGCGGCGCCGCCTCGACCCGCAGGCACTCCGGCACCATCGACGAACGCCAGTCCCCGCCACCGTACTTGGAGTCCCAGCGGCGGGCCTCCTGGGCGGCCTCGCGGAGCTTGGCGGCGTCCGAGTGGCCGACCCGGTAGGAGCCCGCCTCGGCGGGGGAGCGCGGCACCTCACGGGCCACCGAACCGTCGGCGGGGGTGATCAGCCAGCGGGAGACCGGGGTCGCGTACGCGGCGACCGAGAAGGTTCCGGCCAGGCTGTCGCTCCAGCGCCCGCCGCCGGGGCCGCGCCGCAGGTCGAGGTCGACCCGCCAGAGGTCGGTGGCGGAGCGGACGGCGTCGGGCACCTCGCGCGGGAAGGCGAGGCCGAGTTCGGGCGCCGGGTCGGTGTCGCCGAGCCCGATCTCCTCCAGCGGCACCGGCCGGCCGAGTTTGCCGCCGATCGCGGTGGCGATCAGGTGCGGCACGGGGCCCTGCGGCACCATGCCCTTGCTGACCCAGCGGGCCACCGAGGTCTTGTCGTAGCGGAGCGTCAACCCGCGTTGGGCGCCGAGGTCGTTGACGCGGCGGGCCAGCCCGGCGTTGCTGATCTGGGCGAGGGTCAGGAGCGTGCCGAGCCGTTCGTTCGGTCCTCGTGGGCTGACGGTCATGGTGGCGGCGGCACCTCCTGCGGCCTTGTGCGCGGGGCCCGGGAGGCCCCGGGCCGTAGCTGCTGTACCTAGAGTAGTCGGACGCGTTCCGACGGTTAAGAGGCCGCATTCCGGATGGCGGGATCGCGCGCCCGGGCCCGGCCGGCCGGCGGTCCGGCGGATTGGTCCGGACCACCCGGATCCGGCCGCCCGGGGGTGTCCGGGGGGAGCGCCGGAGCGCCGTGCTCCGGTCCCGTGTCGATGTGCGCCCGGCCGTGCCCCCTGGCCCGACCGGCTGGTCGGCGATTCGCTGGTGGTCGTGGGTCGGCCCGCCGTCGAGGACCCGGCGGGCCGGGGGATGCCGCCGCCTCCATCCCCGCGGGCGGTGGCGACGTCCGGGAGGGCATGCGGATGCCCTCCCGGGCAGAGCGACGCCTTTCGGCCATCTCGCGATGGCCATGACAGGGCGCCGTGGAGGGCGGTCCGGGCCGAGGAGGGGGAGGCCCGGCCCGCCCCGGCGGGGAGGCGGTCCGGTTGCCGTCCGGGTGTTCGAGCCGCGTGCCGACGGGCGCGCGGGGCCGCCCGGGCGCGTACCGGAAACGTCAACTCCGGTCGCCGGACGCGGAACCGGTGGCACCATGTCCTCTGACGGTGCGCCACGGGCCGGCCAGGGGCGCCGCCCGCTGACGGGCGCGCCGGGCGGTGCTGGTCCTCGTGCGGTGGAGGCGCGATGCGGTGGCTGACGGGCTGGTGCACGGGCGCGCCCCGACCGGGCGCACCGGCGCACGAGACGCCCGGCGCGGTCGCGCCGATCGCCGCGCGTCCCCTGTGGAACGGGCCCGACCCGCTCTGGGCCGTCGGCGACTGGCGGCCCGAGGAGATCCGTCTGGTCACCCTGCGACCCGGCGCGCCCGCCGTCGTCACCACCGGGCCCGCCGCCCCCGACCCGGTCGAGCCCGGACCCGCCGTGCTCCGGCTCGCCGTCCTCGGCCCCTGCGGCGCCACCGACGCCGAACTCGCCGCCGGCCTGGCCGCCGCCCGCGGCGGCGCCGTCCGCCACCTCACCGCCTGGCCCGGCAGCTACACCGTGGTGCTGCGCAGCGGCACCCGCTCCACGGTCCTGCTCACCGACCTGGCCGGCGCCCGGCCGGTCTTCCACACCCCCTGGGGCGGCGGCACCGCGTACGCCACCGCGGCCCTGCCGCTCGCCGACCTGGTCGGCGCACCGCTGGACACCGGCCACCTGGCCGCCCGGCTCGCCTGCCCCGAGGCGCCGGAGGCGCTCGGCACCGGCACGCCCTACCTGGGCGTGCAGCGGGTGCCGCCCGGGCACGCGCTGGGCCTGCGCGACGGGCGGCCGTTCCTCTCCGGGTACGACGAGCCGGGCGCCGGCGCGGGGCGCGGGCGCGGCGAGGCGGCGGCCGTCGGGGAGCTCACCCGGGCCCTGCTGGAGTCGGTCCGCTTCCGGGTGCGCACCAGCCCGGCCGGGCCGCCGGGGCGGGCCAGGCTCGGCGTCGACCTCTCCTACGGGCCGGCGTCCGCCACCGTCGCGCTGCTCGCCGCCGCCGTCCCGCTCGCGGCCGGGGCGGGCGGCGGCGGAGCGCCGCGCCGGACC
>NZ_JBHYUU010000300.1:0-6206 GCF_042749955.1 Kitasatospora sp. NPDC059462
AAGCCGGCGGAGTCGGCCGGCTTCCCGCGCACCAGGGGGTGTCCGGGGCGGGGCGGTCAGTAGTCCCAGACCACCGGCACGAAGCGGAAGGTGCCGCTGCCGGCGTCCGCCACGTGGCAGACGGACGGGAAGGGCAGGTGGCTGGCCATCAGCTGCCCGCCGGTCTCGGCCAGTTCGGTCAGGAGACGGGTCCGGATGCGGGCCGACTCCTCGGGGTCGTGGTCGAAGCCGTTGTGCCAGTCGGGCTTGTCGAACCCGCACTGGAACACGGCGTCGCCCGCGAACGTCAGCCGGTCGCCGCCGGACTCCAGGCGGATGATGCTGTGGCCGGGGGTGTGACCGCCGGTGCGGCGGATCAGGACGCCCGGCGCCACCTCGTACTCCTTCTCGAACGGCCGCAACTGGCCCCGGTACACGTCGAGGAACCGCGAGGCGGTCGTGCGGAGCACGTCCGGCACCGGTGCCGGCATGTCGGTGCGCGAGAAGTCGGGCGCCGCCCAGAACTCGGCCTCCGCCGCCGCCAGATGGACCCGCAGGTCCTTGCGCAGCCGGCCCCGCAGCCCCTCGACGAGCAGCCCGCCGATGTGGTCCATGTGCAGGTGGGTGAGCACCACGTCGGTCACCGACGAGGGGGCGATCCCGGCGGCGTCCAGGCGCGCGGCCAGCTGCCCGGCCCGCGGGAAGCCCGGGAACTCCGTCCCCAGGCCGGAGTCGACGAGGACGGTCCGGCCGCCGCTGCGCACGACGGCGACGTTCAGCGGCCAGTTGATCGACTCCAGCGGCAGGTACATGTCCCCGAGCCAGGCCTTCAGCTCGGCCGGGGCGGCGTTGGTGGCCAGCGTCGTGGGCGAGATCGGCAGCACCCCGTCGCTGATCACCAGCACGTCGATGTCACCGACCTTCAACGCGTAGCGCGACGGGACCGGTTCGTCGCCCACCGGCGCGTCAAGGCGGGCGGGGCTGCTCTGGATCATGGGTGTTCTCCTTGCGAAGGGTCGGTCGGCGGCCTCGACGGCGCCACCGCGGGCCGCGCCGTCCGGTCACCCGTACAGACCGGGCAGCGGTCCGGTCTGTGACAGCCGCCCCGGTTCCGCAGCCGCGCGGCCTCCCCGCACCCGCCGGCGCCTCACGGCCGAAGGTGACGTTCTGTCACATCGGCCGGTCCCTACCGGTCTTCCTGAAGTAGCAGGCGCCTTTCGCGCCCGGCACGACGCCACAGGAAGACGAGGCCCCGTGAAACTCCGCCGACCAGCAACGGCCCTCCTGGCCGCCCTGCTGATCCCCTTCGCGGCACCGGATCCGGCCACCGCGGCCCCGGCGCCCGCCCCACCGCCGCTCTCCGCCCCGACCGCGACCACGACCGCGACCACGACCGCCGACGCTGCCGCGACCGCCGACGCGGAGGAGCCCGACCTCAGCTACGCCAACCGCACCGCCCCGCCGATCGGCATGCCGGACTGGTCGCACGTCGGCTACCGGGACGGGCAGAACCTGCCGCGCGGCGAGTCGGCCCTGACCGAGGACGCCACCTGCCGCGTCTCCCCGCAGAGACTCGCCGACGGCTACGGGGTGCGCCCGGACGACGGGGCCGACGACACCGCAGGCCTGCAGCGCGCGATCGACGACATCAAGGCCCAGTGCTCCCCCAAGGCCGACTTCAACCGCCTCTCCCTCATCGAACTGCCCGCCGGCCGGGTCGACCTGTCCCGGCAGATCTACGTCGACGCCGACTTCCTGACCCTCCGGGGGAAGGGATCGGGCGCGGGCGGCACCCGGCTGGTCTTCCGCCCCGACCTCAGCACCCGGTACGACACGGTGGTCAACGGCCGCTGGGACCAGGACTCCATGGTGGCCGGGACCGGCAGCGACGTCGGCACCGGCGGCTGGATGTGGCCGGGGCGCGGCATGTTCCGGGTCCAGACCCGGGAGGTCGCCGCCCGCTACCAGGACGACTGGGCGGCGGCCACGACCGTCCCCATGCGCAAGGACATCTTCGAGGGCAGCGTCAACCAGCACTGGGTCTCCGGCCTGAAACTGGCCGCCCAGGACGGCGACCCGGGCTACTCCGCCCGGAAGGGGTCGTCCGTCGTCCGGCTGGACGCCAAGGTCGACATGAACAAGTTCCGCACCGGCGGCTACGTCTGGGTCGGCGCGGCCAACAGCAGGAACTTCTACGCGCAGCAGGGCATCACCGACCCGAGCATGATCGAGGCGCTCCACATGCGCCAGCAGATGTTCAAGGTCGTCCGCGTCGACGCCGGCGCGAAGACGGTCACCCTGGACCGTCCGCTGGAGTGGGACCTGCCGGTCAACTCCGAGTCGGACGGCTCGCCGCCGATCAACGGCAGCGGCACCCCGTACGCCAGCAAGATCACTCCGCTGAAGGCCGTCGAGGGCGTCGGCTTCGAGGACTTCGCGTTCACCCAGGAGATGGACGGCCTGCCGAAGATCGGCGGCCAGGAGACCTACCACCTGACGCCCGAGCAGGCCGTGCACAACTACGGCAACCTGGCACCCGAGTACGCGATGCACGGCATCGTCTTCAAGTGGGCCGCCAACAGCTGGGCGCGCGGGCTGAACGCCGAGATGACCGGCTCGCACCCGATCGTCACGGAGAACGCCCGCAACCTCCAGATCGAGCACAACACCTTCGACGGCGCCTGGAACAAGGGCAAGGGCGGCAACGGCTACCTGCGCGGCAGCCGGGTCTGGAACTCCCTGTGGGCCCAGAACGTCAGCCGCAACCTGCGCCACTTCACCTTCCAGTGGTCGGCCGGCGGCAACGTCGCCTTCCGCAACGACCTCGACTCCGACCTCAACCTGCACGGCGGGTGGGAGCACAACAACCTCTTCGAGCAGAACACCCTGCGGATCCCGTACGAGCACCGCTCCGGCAGCTGCCAGGCCAACTGCGGCGGCGAGGGCGGCGAGATGGACGAGGGGACGTGGTACCCGATCTGGTGGGCGGCCGGCCCCAAGGCGGGGAAGTGGTCCGGCTCCTCCGGGCCGCAGAACGTCTTCTACAACAACACGATGCTCAAACAGAGCACCCCGGGCGGCCCGTTCGAGCCGTACGGGCCCTACGGCACCCGGGCCGGCACCGCCTTCCAGTTCGGCTCCGACAGCGAGGAGCCGGACAGCTTCCAGCCGCTCGGCCAGGGCGGGCAGGCCATCGCCGACTGGACCGGCCGCGAGACGCTGGACTACACGGGCCAGGGCGTGGTCCCCCTGGACGTGGGAAAGCGCCACTCCCTGTTCCTGCGGTACACCGGCGGCGAACTCGACCCCCGCACCGACGCCAAACGCAAGGTGATCACCTGGAACATGCGCGGCCAGCGCGTCACCGACTCGAACAACAACTCCGACAAGTGGCAGGTGAGCGTGCGGGACATGGTCAACGAGCACCGGCCCGACGCGATCCTCCTCCAGGAGGCCGGCGCCCCGCCGTTCCCGCTGGGGATCAACTCCCCCCACATCCAGATCCCGCAGACCACGTACCACCGGCAGACCGTCCAGGGCGCGTACATCGACACACCCCCCGTCCGCGAGTACCCGCACACCGTGGCCGGGGTCAGCGGCTACCTGTACTGGCTCCAGACGGACACCAACCCCACGGGCATCGGCCAGATGAACCTGGCCATCTGGACGCAGCAGCGGGCGTTCGACCCCGCCGACCCCACCGGAGCCGGGCGGATCTTCGTCGTCCCCTCCGGCTCCGGAACCAGCTCCCGGCCGGCGCTCGGCGTGCGGATCGGCGAATCGATCTACTTCACCGTGCACATGGACACCGGAGGCGGACAGAACGCCACCACCCTGCTCAACACCGTCAGGAGCCGCGTGTTCACGCCGCAGCGGCGGTCCACCGCCGTCTTCGGCGACTTCAACACCGATCTCACCGCGTTCCGGCGGAGGATGCGCGCCCAGTGGGACATCCAGGGGGTGGAGGGTCACACCTTCCCGGTCAACGACACCCGGCCCCCGATGAACTACGACTTCGGAGCCATCGCGGCCCGGTACGGGGAACCGAACCTTCGCTTCGACAGCGCCGAACGGGTCGACTCCGTCTTCACCTCGGACCACTTCCCCGTCCTCTTCACGCTGATCCTCCCGCCGGGCGACACGCCGCCGACGCCGACGCCCGCGCCGACGTCCACGTCGAAGCCCAAGCCGAAGGGGGACCGCACCGCCCGCTCCGCCAGGACGACCAACGCGCCCTACCCGACCAGCAAGCCCGGCAGCGGCACGGGCAGCGGAGGCCGGAGGCTCGGCTCCCGGCCGCTCAACCGCGACACCCGTGCCATGGCGACCCTCGTCCTGGAGCCGGCCGCCGACCACCGGGGCCAGTTCCGCATCCTGCACCGGATGACCCGCACCTACCTGACCCAGGAGTTAGGCCTGCTGAACGCACCGGCGGTGCTGCTGCCCGAGGGCGACCGGGGGCTCACGCAGGTCTGGAGCCTCGTCGACATGGGCGACGGCACCTGGACCGTGCTGAACGCGGAGACCGTACAGGTGCTCGCCGCCGTCGACGGGCCCGACGGCGAGGAGGTGGTGCTCCGCGACTTCGACGTCACGGACGCCTCCCAGCGGTGGTTCTTCCAGGACCCCGAGACCGAGGCGCTGGACGTGGACGAGCTGCTGCGCCAGGACGACGATCCGCAGGACCTGGTGGTCGCCGCGCCGACCAGCACCGCCCCCGGCCTCCCGCTGGACCTGGTGGTCGACGGCCACGGCCCCCGCGAGCAGTTCACCACCGTCTCGGCGGGCCGGATCGGCGAGGACCACTGCTACTACCTGGTCAACAACGGGCGGTACGTCAACACCTCCGCCGCCGGCCAGTACCCCCTGCCCGACACGCTCCTGACGCTGGACGCCTTCCGGCCCGACCACCCCAGCTACCTGTGGTGCACCGACACACCGGACCGGCACGCCACCGCGGGCGTGCGGCTGACCCAGCGTGCGGCCGACGGCGGGCCGCTGTACCTCACCTCGCGCGGGAACGCCCGGGGGCTCGCGGTGACCGGGAGCCCGGCCACCGCGGACCTGTGGACCTGGCAGGAGGTCCCCCGGTGAGCCGCCCGGGCGGACACCCGGTACGGCCCGACGCGAGCCGACCGATCGGCTTCTGACGCTTTGTCACAGAACGGGGGCGTTCCCGGTCTTCCTCTGCGGGAGCGGGAACGCCCCCTCCGACGCCGGGCCCTCGGGTCGCCGGCACCCATCCACCGGGAGTACCGAATGACGACAGCAGTTCTCCGACGCCGCGGGGTCCGTGCCCTGCTGGCCTTCGCCGTGGCCGCGGCGGTCGCCGTCCCGGGCCTCGGGGCCGCGTCCCCGGCCCGGGCGGACACGCCCGACGGCACCACCAAGGTCGTGGAGGTGAAGCTCGACTACAACTACACCGGGGGCAACGTCGCCGGGTACCACACGGCGCTCATCCGCCTCCGCCAGGCGGCGGGGCGGCAGTTCCGCGACGACGACGTCTACATCACCCAGGCCACGCCGCCCGGCCTGATCGCCCTGCGGCTCCAGGACCGCGACGGCAACGAGCTGTCGAGCCTCTACTTCAACCCGGCCAACCTCTACGTCGGCGGCTTCCGCACCAGGAGCGGCAAGCTGTACGCCTTCAACGACGCCTCGGAGAACGTGCGCACCGAGATGGGCCGCGGCGGCCAGGTGAACACGCTGGGCTTCGGCGGCAGCTACGGCTCGCTGATCTCCACCGCCGGGGACGAGCCGACGGTCGAGTGGCTGAACGGGTTCATCGGCTCGGCCGAGACGGTCGGCAGGGCCGACCAGTCGATGGGCGACGCGGCCGGGCGGGCGAGCGTGGCCCGGTCGCTGCTCAAGCTGATCGGCGCGTTCTCGGAGGCCGCCCGGTTCACCGACTTCCGCGACACCTGGGACCCGGTCGTCGCCGGGCGCAACGGCGGCGCCTTCTTCGAGATCTCCAACACCCGGCTGCGGGCCCTGCGCGGCGCCTGGGGTGCCATCTCCCAGTTCGCGATCGACCTCACCACCGTCCCGTCCACCCCTCCGCTGACCGTCAACGGCGTGGGCACGTTCGCCACCTGGCAGGACGTCCGGGACCACCTGCGGGTGATCCGCCGATAGCGGGCCCCGCGGCCTCCCGGCGGCAGCCGGGGCGGACGGGCGGGGCGGGGGCGGCGCACGGACGGCCGCCCCCCCTCCCCCCCTCCCCCTAG
>NZ_JBHYUU010000301.1:0-6194 GCF_042749955.1 Kitasatospora sp. NPDC059462
GCATGCCTCGAAGCCCGCCACCGAGAGGGACGGCGCAGGAAGTCGATGTCGCCGACTTCCTGCGCCGGGTTGTTCGCCGGTGGCCCCCTGCTGCTCCGCGCGTCCCGCTGTACCGGCTCGTTGCCGTCGAACTTGCTGCGGAAATTCGTGCGGGCAAGTACGACGCCCCCGGACAATCCGGTGCCGTTCCCGTCGGAATCGGCGCTTGCCGCGCGGTTCGGCGTTGCAACCATGACCGTTCGGCGAGCGCTTGAAGTACTGCGCGAAGAAGACCGGCTGATCACCACGCGCTGGGGCGAGGGGTCGGAAGTGGTACCCGTGCTGACCGGCCGGCCGCCGAAGACGAAAGCCCCGCCCAGGCGGACCCGGACGGGGCAGGCAGCTAAGCCGCCTTCCGGTGGTCCCGCCACCGTCGGGCCGCGTCGACCATCCGCGCCGTCCACGGGGCCGGGTCGTGGCCGCCGATCTCGTCCCAGATGTTGGCGTTGGCGACGGCGAACGCGTCGATCCCTTCAGCGGGGGCTTTCAGCCATACCGGGACCTGGGCGGCCCACTGTTCAGCCGCCGCGGGCTCGTGCCCAGAGGCAACCAGCCAGATGACCCAGAACCCGGCGTCCAGCCACGGGGCACCCTTCGTGGCCCAGCCCCAGTCAACGACGTGCACCCGGTCCGCCGAAACCAACACGTTGGTGTTGTTCCAGTCGGTATGGAGCAGCGCGTCCCCAGTGAAGTGGGCGAGGTCTTCGGGGCGGTCGACATGCCGTTCTAGCCGCTGCTCCGCGTGCCGCAGCTCGATCTTGGGACAGGGACGCTGCCCCAGCCGGCGGAGCACGTCCACGACCTTCGGAAGGTCGGACGACCCAGGCCGGTAGTCGGCGTGGTGGCCGTCGACCGCTTCGAAGACCAGCAGATCCCAGCCGCCGGACTCGACGCGGGCGACCAAGGTAGGGGCGATTCCGCGGACGTAGGGGTTCACCTCAGCTTCGCGGCGCTGGGTCCACGCCCAGCGATGATCCGCGAGACGCCCCTTCACGTAGTACTCGCCGGTTTGCGAGACGAGCCGGACGGCGATCTCGCTGTTGAATCCTTCACTCGCCGAATCGGCTTTCAGAGCGGGACCGGTGTGCGCTTCGACTGCGGCCCGGACGTGGGGAGGCAGCTCCGCGTACGGGATACGACTTGTGGACACATTCATCCGTTCGCTTGATCGGGACGGCCCCGGCCGGGCCCCTCAAAAGCGGGAAATCCCGTCCGGGGCAGTCACGCTAGTACCGGACTACACGTACGGGTTGTCGTCGCCGCAACCCGGCAGCGCGTCCGCACCGAAGCGCTCCGCGTCGTCGAAGAACGACAGCTCCTCGTCCCCCTCCTCCGTGCGGGTGGGGCTCATCTCCACCATGACAGCGGTCATGCTGTACTTCCTTCCTGTCCGTGCTGGCAGTAGGTGTTCAGTGGTGCCTTCGCCTCCTGGTAGCGCTTGGCCAGCGGCCGGCAAACCGCGCAGTTCGCGGAGAGCCGGCAGCCGGTGCAGCCACCGGTGCGAAGCATGAGGCCATCGGCAATTTCGCCAAGGCGGGAAAGGGCGCGGACGCCCTGGGTCAAGTCGATCTGCTCATCGCGACCGACCTTGCAGATCGAAGCCTTGCCGTGCGGGTCGGCGTGGAAGAACGTGTGACCCGCGTTGCAGCCTTCGAACCCGCCGGGCAGCTTCAGGTGCGCCGGGCTCTGGGACTTCAGTGGCGCACCCCCGCCGTAGATCGTGGGCGACATGTGGGTGTACTCGGTGTACGGCACTCCGAGTGCGTCAGCCATGTCGTGCATCTGAGCCTGTTCGGGCGCCGTCTGTGCCGTGATGATCAACGTCAATCGGATGGGAACCCCGGCGTCGACCGCGGCCCGAAGGCCCGCCGTGACGCGCTTGTACGCCCCACGGCTGTGCGTGAACGCGTCGTACGTCTCGGGTGTGGCGCCGTACAGGGAGACCGCCACCCGGTACGGCCTGGCGGACGCCAGTGCGGACAGGATCTCCGGCCGTGCGAGACGCGAACCGTTCGTCTGGACTTCGATCATCATTCCCAGGTCGTGCGCGAGCTGGGCGGAACTGGCGAAGTCGCGGTCGATCAGGGGTTCGCCGCCCGTCATCTGGAGCCAGAGAACACCCGCGTCCCTCATGGTCCGCAGCAGCGCGTGTTTGCCCGACTCGTCCAAGCCGGCGAAGGGGCGATCACCCAGGAAGCAGTGATCACAGCCGAAGTCGCACCCCTTGTTGAGTTCCCAACTCGCCCGGCCGTGCCCGAAGTCGGACGGTCGACGGACGAGAACGAGTTCGCTGATCGGCCGGTCCGGCAGCGAGATGCCCCACCGGCGGTCAGCAGCGTCGACCAGCCAGGCCGGAACGGCGCCTTCACGCTCCAGCTCCCGGAAGCGCCGTTCGGGGAGCGTGATCCCTTCGAGTCGGCCCGGTTTCAGCAGAACGAACTTGCCCAGGAACGGGGCTGCAATAAGCTCGTGCATGTTCCCTCCAGTTCATGGCGCTTGGTGGGCAATCGGCGGCTTGGCCGGCTGGAACGGTCTGCGCGCGGTGGACGGCGGGCGGTCGGAACGGCGCTGCTCGTACTGGTTCTCAACGGGCTTCGGCCCGGCGCACTTCAGCGCCCAGACGACGGACTTGCCGCCGACCCGGCTGTGGAACAGGACCACGGTGGAGGTGACGGTCCCGGTGGTCGGGTCGCCGTGCCGCCGCCGTCCGAGGAACACGCCCTCCCGCCCGTCGGTGTGCCGGTAGACCTCTTGCAGCCGCGGGAGCTTCAGGTCTTCGACGCAACCGCCCGCGGCCTTGAGTGCGCACTCGCATCCGATGCTGTCGGCCAGGGTCGGCGCTACCCCGAGAACCGGGGGCTCGAAGGGCATCATGCCGACTCCGTCAGGATCTTCGTGATCGTGTAGGGCGGGAACAACTCCAGCCCCGGGCCGGCAAGGGGGTTCCCGACCTGGCGTCAGTGTCACGTGACGTGCCGATCGGAATTCCCAGCACCGTGGGAGATGCTGGGCGCTGGAACCCGTCCCAGGCAGGCGTCAGCCATGACAGCGCGTCCAGGACGGGGGTCTTGGGGGTGCTACTTGGGCCGGTCTCGTACGGCCTGAATGATCCGGCGCCGGGTCGGGCTGACCAGCAGCACCGGCCGGGACCACTGGAGCGTTCCGCACCACAACACCTTGAGAGCGGTCCGGGGGTCACGTCCGAGCAGCTTCAACCAGCGCCCGGTGACCGCGGCGCGGCCGTACGGGTTCATCACGCGGCCCGCCTACGCCCGCAGGCCTGAACGGGCAGCTCCTCGGGGTTCTTCTTCAGGTAGTCGAGCGGCAGCAGGATGCCGAACCGGCCGCACCCGCACGTCCACTCACCGACGTCGGTGACGGGGTCGGGCGGGGCGAGTCCGGCAACCTTCGAACCCACCGCGAGCGGCTGAACCGAACAACCACACGCGCACTCCATTGCCGTACTCCGCATGTGCGCCTCTCCAACTGGAATCGGCCCCCAACTCCCGACGGAGCGTCAGTGACCTAGTTCAGCATGGCGGGTGGCCTAGTTTGGCCGCTACGGTTGAGAGTGAACTAGTCCGCTCTTGCGGAGATCGTCCACGGGATGGAAGCGAACAGGCATGCCCACCAGGACACCCAAGACCTGGTCTGTGATCGCAGACCACTACCGCCAGCGCATACTGTCCGGAGAGCTGGAACCGGGGGCAAAGCTCCCCAGCAACAAGGAGATCGCCGGCCGCTGGAACGTTGCCGTGGCCACGGTCAGCCGGGCACTCCAGCACCTTCAGGTTGAGGGCTACCTGCGTACGTCGCCGCGGGGCACGTTTGTCGCGGACGACCCGCGCGTGAGTGCCAGCAGTCGTGACCGCCTCGCGCGGGTGCAGAGGGTGCAGTCCAGCTTCATGGACGGCGAGACCAGCCGCGTGACGGCTGCCGAGATCGTCATTCCGCCGCTCTACGTGGCGGATCTGTTCGACCTGGAGCACGGGGCCCAACTGGTGCGTCGTGAGTACATTGCTGGGCGTGGAAAGTCGCGAACTCTCTTCGCGGTGTCCTGGTACCCTGCACACTTCGCTGCACTTGTGCCCGACCTGCTCAACACGGCGCCGGGCCGGAACGACGGGATCACCGCAAGAGTCCTCGAAGCTACGGGCCGAACCATCACGGCGGCGCGCGACGACATGCATGCACGAACGGCAGACCAGCGGGAAGCCGCCGCCCTGGCGGTGCCGGTCGGTAGTGCCATCCTGGCGCTCGTTCACCGCTGGTCAGACGACGAAGGCTTGATCGAGTACACGGAGGCGTGTTTGCCTCCCCGGTTCACCATCGGCTACCAGTACACGCCGTAGACGCTGCCGGAAACACAGGAAGACCCCAGCGGAATCGCTGGGGTCTCTTTGTGCTTCAAGGCAATCTACGACTCACGGATATGCGCTGCGAAGCCTTTTGCGAGGCCCATAAGCGCGGACTCGTCTACTCGGAGAGGTGGTTGGCCGCTGAGGTCTCCCAGGTCCCGCGCCGCTTCCAGGGCAAGTGCGGCGAGTAGGGGTGGGGCACCAGCGGCACAGTCGGGAACCTCTGGAGCACCCCGCCCTGGCCCCATGGGGGCGAGGGCGAGGCAGGCCATTTAGATCCCGCACCGGCCCAATTGGCCAGGCGAGAAATGTGCCTCCCTGCCGCGCTTTGTGGGGAGCGCAGGGAGTCACCCTCCTGGGGTCGCCTCGGTCGAGGCTTCGGCCGACCGGGCGTTAAACCGTTAAACAAGTGTCTGCATCAGTCTCATGTTCTGCGGACCCGCGCCGCTCTACGCTCGCAACAGAGCGAGCAGCCCACCTGAACGATCTTTCACGGCTTTCGCGGAGTTGGTAGCCGTGATCCCTTCCCGTTCGTGCTGTGGGCTTCCTACGCTCGGCTCACCCACATCGACGAGAGGACGTCATGGCGCCCCACACCAAGGCCCGACCGGCCTTCGAACTCCGCATCGGTAGCCTCCACCTGACTGTGCAGCGCGTGCCAGCCTGGCTCATCACAGTGGCATCTGCGGGCGGGACTGCTCTCGCCGCTTGGTGGGCGCGGAAGTAGGGGACTCTGGAACGACGGCGAACAGGCTGCGACACTCGCTGGCCTACACCCCGGGCGGAACCACCGGCGGGTCGATCGGTTCACCGTCCGGCAGCCGGGGCGTCACGTCGACCGCCAGCAGCCGGCCGGGACGATCACCGCGGTGTCCTGACCGTCGACTTTCTTGAGGTCGCCGAACTTGAGGCCCATGCTGAGCGACTGACCTTCTGCACCACCGCCTACATGCCTGGCCTGCTCCAGACCCGCGCCTATGCGTCAGCAGTGTTCGCCCGACTGTTCCCGCCGCTGCCGCCACAGGAGATCGAAGCAAGGACCGCCTTCAGGATCCGACGGCAGGAGATCGTTCGTTCTGGCGTCATGCCCTTGCGGACATTCATCCATGAGGCCGCACTGCGGATGCAGTTCGGAGGTCCTGCGGTGCTCGTTGATCAGCTCGGTGCCCTGATCGGGGACTCCGAGCAGGCAGGGATCTCGGTGAGGGTGGTGCCGTTCGCGCTCGACACCTTCCCGGGGTCCGGCGAGAACCTGACCTTTGCCGAAGGCCCTGTTCCTGAGCTCGACACCATTGAGATGGACGTATCCCAAGACGCGCTCTTCTTCGACTCGCAAGCCGACTTGGCCAAGCATCGAGTCATCTTCTCTCGTCTCGATTCCACTGCTCTCTCCGAAGAGGAATCGCGCGATTTCGTCCGATCCGTCATGAAGGAAGTGAGGGCTGCCAATGTCTGGCTCAGAGTGGCAGAAGTCCAGCTACAGCGCCTCGAACAACGAGTGTGTCGAGGTGCGTGCAGGGGGCGGAGTGGTCAAAATCCGGGAGTCCGATGACCCTGCCACGGTCCTGTTCGCGGACCCGGCTGCCTTTGCGGGCCTTCTTGCCAGCATCAAGGCTGGTGAACTCGACGACCGTGTCTGACCCGGGTGTCCCCTTGCTCGCCGTGAGCGAGGGCCTGCTTGGAAAGACCCTTCCGGTACGTCCTTCCTGCGGTGTTGTGGTGGTGTGGCGGGGGGGGGGGGGGTGGTGAGACGGAACCCCCCCAAAAACACAACAAACAACGAAATCGACTAGAACG
>NZ_JBHYUU010000302.1:0-6173 GCF_042749955.1 Kitasatospora sp. NPDC059462
CGCCACCGCAGCGCCCCGGCCGGCCTCCTGACCGGCCCTCAGCCGGGCTGGAAGAACGCGAGCATGGTCCGCGCGGCGTCCGGGGAGGCCAGGATCTCCTGGACGCGCGCGGACTGCCGGGCCGCGGCGCCGGTGCGCTCGAACATCTCCCGCTCGTACTCCGCGACGGCGGCGGTGGCGTCCTCGCGGTGCGCGGCCAGGGCGAGGCCGAGCAGCGCGCCGTCCAGCAGCGCCATGTTGGCGCCCTGCCCCACCGGCGGCATCAGGTGCGCGGCATCGCCGAGCAGCGTGACGCCGGGCGTCGACGGCCAGGTCAGGCCGACCGGGAGCGTGCTGATCGGCCGGGGCAGCACCGTGTCGTCACAGGCCCCGATCAGCGCGGCGACCTCGGCCTCCCAGCCGTCGAACAGGCCGGCCAGCCGGGCCCGGGCGGCGGCCGGGTCGTCGAACGGGATCCCGCTGGTGGCGAGCCAGTCCTCGGCGGTGTCGTAGAAGCTGAGGTAGACGCGCACCCGGCCGTCGCCGTTGCGCTGCGCCGCCAGGGACTGCCCGTTGCCGAGCACCCAGTAGTTGCCGCGCCCGACCAGCGCGGCGAGGTCGGGACGGGTGCGGTCGACGTCCGGGATGCCGAGTTCGACGACGCTCTGGCCGGTGTGCGCCGGCCGGGCATCGGTGAGCAGCGGGCGGATCCGGGAGTCCGCGCCGTCCGCGCCGACCAGCAGGTCGTAGGCGGCGGTGCCGCCGTCGGCGAACCGCAGCACGCCGTCGCCGGCGGATTCGACGGCGTGCCCCCAGCGCACCGTGCGGTCGGGCAGCGCGTCCAGCAGGAGGGCGCGCAGATCGGCGCGGTCGACCTCCGGCCGGTCGAGCGGCGCGTCGTCGGGCGTGTCCTCCCGCAGCAGCAGGGTGCCGTCCGGTTCGAGGAGCCGCAGGTCCTGGCCCGCGCGGCGGGCGATCGCCCGGAACCCGTCGGTCAGCCCGGCCGTGCGCAGCGCCCGCTGCCCGGTCTCCGCGTGCAGGTCGAGCATGCCGCCCTGGCCGCGCGCGTCGCGCGCGGCCTCGCGCTCGTACACCACGGCGTCGATGCCGTTCAGGTGCAGCACCCGGGCGAGGAGCAGGCCCCCCGGGCCGGCTCCGACGATGGCGATGGTCACGATGGCCCCCCGGTTCTCGGTTGTCCCCGTGACGATACTCCGGCGATTCGTCACCGGCCCGCCGCGCCCGGCGGCCGGGCCGGTGGAGGATGGGCCGGGAACGGCCCGGCGGCCCCGCCCGCCGGGTACCGATCCGCCCCGTGGCCGACCGCACCGAGGAGAACCGCCATGACCGTCCGCCGGATGGACAACGTGCTCATCGTCGTCGAGGACCTGGACGCGGTCGTCGCGTTCTTCACCGAACTCGGCCTGGAGCCGGAGGGCCGCTTCCCGGTCGAGGGCCGCTGGGTGGAGCGGATCATCGGCCTGGAGGGCGTCCGGCAGGACGTCGCCATGCTGCGCACCCCGGACGGCCACGGCCGGATCGAACTGGCCTCGTTCCACGCGCCGCGGGCGGTCAGCCCCGAGCCGCGGCGGGCGCCGGCCAACACCCTGGGCATCCGCCGGATCATGTTCGCCGTCGACGACATCGACGAGGTGGTCGCGCGCCTGCTCGCCCACGGCGCCGAACTCGTCGGCGAGATCGTGCGCTTCGAGGACGTCTACCGGCTCTGCTACGTCCGCGGCCCCGAGGACATCGTCGTCGGGCTCGCCGAGGAGCTCGGCTGACGCCCCGTCCGGCGGGCGGCACCGGCGCGCGGGCCGTCAGGGCAGCAGGAGGGCCGCGAGTTCGTCGAGCAGTTCGGTGACCCGGCGGGCCCGCTCCGGGTCCGGGACGGCCTTCGCGATCAGTGGCTCGGCGGGCCGGGCGACGTGCTCGCGGATGGCGCGCCGGGCCACCTCGGAGACGGTCAGCAGGGTGCGCCGCCCGTCGCGCGGGTCGGCGGCGGCGTCCAGCAGCCCGCGTTCGCGCAGCCGGGCGACGGACACCGAGACATGGCTCTGCGCGAAGCCGGTGCGCACCTGGATGTCCCGGGCGGAGGTCGCGGGATGGCGGTACACGTCGGCGACCACGGCGATCTCGCCGGGGGTGAGGTGCTCGGAGGCCGGGTCGATGATCATCTCGCGGCCGAGTTCGGTCAACCGCTTGCCGAGCCTGAGGAGTTGCACGCCGTCCATGCCGAAAGAATACATCTTCACAGATGCATCGGCAGCGATGTAGATTGCCGGCCATGACGACCCCCGAAGCACTGAGCCCGGTGTCCCGCACCGCCCTGTCCGTCGCGATGGTGCGGGCCTACGAGAGCTCCCGACCCGACCCGCTGTTCGTCGACCCGTACGCCGCCGCGTTCGCCGCCGCCGCCGGGGTGGCGCTGCCCGCCGCCGGTCCGGACAGCGGCCTCGCCCGGGCCCTGGTCGCGCACGGCATCCTGCGCACCCGCTTCTACGACGACCGCCTGCTCGCCGCCGGCGCCGACCAGGTGGTGCTGCTCGCCGCGGGCCTCGACACCCGGGCGCACCGGCTGGACTGGCCGGCCGGCACCCGGGTGTTCGAACTCGACCTGGGCCCGGTGCTGGCCTTCAAGGAGCGGGTCCTCGACGGCCTGGGCGCCGAGCCGAGGACGGCGCGCACCGTACTGCCGGCCGACCTGCTGGAGCCGCACTGGCCCGCCCGGCTGGTCGACGCCGGTTTCGACCCGGGGCGCCCCTCGGCCTGGCTGGCCGAAGGGCTGCTGGTCTACCTCACCCCCGAGCAGGCGGCGGCCCTGCTCACCGCGGTCGCCGCGCTGGCCGCCCCGGGCAGCCGGCTGCTGCTGGAACAGGGCCGGGACGTGACCGCCACACCGCACGACCCGGCCCTCGCCCACCTCACCGGCCTGTGGCGCGGCGGCCTCGGCCCCGGCACCCGGGACTGGCTCGACGGGCACGGCTGGACCACCGGGCTCACCACCCTGGAGCGGCTCGCGGAACGCCACGCCCGCCCGCTGCCCGGCCCCTCCGCCGCCGGCTTCGTCGAGGCGCTCCGGCGCCCCCGGGGGGAGGACTCCTGAGGCACCGTTGCCCGCCGGCTCAGGCCGCGACCGCCTCCACCACCGACAGCACGGTCGGCGTGGGGAGCACCCGTGACAGCCGCAGCCCGGCCCGGGCGAAGAGCTCCGCGAAGTCCGCCTCGGTGCGCTCACGGCCGGTGAGAGAGGCCATCATCATCAGGTCCAGGGCCTTGGACTGGTGCGGCGCGTTGCCCGGCGGGACCACGGCGTCCACCACCAGGACCCGTCCGCCCGGACGCAGGGCGCGGCGGCAGTGGCCGAGCAGGGTCACGCAGTCCTCGTCCGTCCAGTCGTGCGTGATCCGCTTCAGCAGGTGGACGTCACCGGCGGGCACGGCGGTGAAGAAGTCGCCCTCCTGCGGCGTCCAGCGGCCGGCGAGCTCCGGGTGCGCCTCCAGCCGGTTGCCGGCGAGGACGTGGGAGCGGTCGTGGAGGACGCCGCGCAGGCCGGGGTTGCGGCGCAGCACCTCCAGCAGCAGACCGCCGTGCCCGCCGCCGATGTCCACCACCGTGCCGCTCTCCGGGAAGTCGTAGGCGGCGGCGATCGGCGCGTTCTCCTGGTCGGACATCGCCGCCATGCCGACGTGGAAGACCGCGGCGGTGCGCGCGTCCTTGGCGAAGTGGTCGAAGAAC
Organism: Kitasatospora sp. NPDC059462; assembly: GCF_042749955.1. NCBI lineage: Bacteria > Bacillati > Actinomycetota > Actinomycetes > Kitasatosporales > Streptomycetaceae > Kitasatospora > Kitasatospora sp. NPDC059462. The sequence goes on from NZ_JBHYUU010000302.1 coordinate 3,718, forward strand.
GGCACGCCGAAGATGTTCTCGAACGCCGTGGTGCCCTCGGTCAGACAGTGCGTCAGCTCCCCGGCCGGCCGCCACATGGTGCGGTCGGTGAGCATCTGGACGGCCGAGCGCACCGAGTACGGGACGTCACCGCGCAGGGCCTGGCCGGCCGCGGTCAGCGCGAAGCGGCCCTGCTCGTCCTCCGTCACCACGCCCCGGGTGGCGAGCAGGCGCAGCACCCGGTGCAGATTGCGGGCGTCGGTACCGGTCGCGACGGCGAGTTCTGCGGGGGCGGCGGGGCCGTCCGCCAGGTGGTCGGCCACCCCGATGTCGGCGGCGGCGCGCAGGGCGGCGGGGAAGAGGAAGCCGAGCGCCTCGTCGACCAGGAAGGCCGCGGACCGCCGAAGGCCCTCCGGGTCGTCCACGGTCCCCGTCCGCTCGCCGGTGGTCCGGTCCTCGTCCTGACTCATGTCGTCCTCCTCCTCGCGGGCCGTCCGTCCGCCCGGGAGGCTGCCCACCGGACACCGCCCCGAAGCCCGGCGCGCCGCGATCCCGCCCCATCGGGTGGCGCGGGCGCGGCCCCGCTCGACGCGCGGGGCCGCCCGTCGGCGCCGCGGGCGAACGGCGCGGCCACCTCCGGGGGCCGGGCCCGGATTCGAGGGGGGTCGAAGGGCTTTGCCGGAGCGGGCCGCGCGCGGCGAGGCTGGATCCGCCGGCCGAGACCGGCCCCAGTGAGCCGTCCCACCCGCGACCGAGGAGTTCCCATGACCCGTACGTCCGCCGTCCGTCTGCGCGTCGCCGCCGCGGCCCTCGCCGCCACCGCCGGTCTGCTCGGGGGCGCCGCCACCGCCCAGGCCGCCCCGGCCGCGGCCGGAGCCGCCGCCGGCCCGAGCCGGTCCGTCGAGGCCACCGAAACCGCGCAGTTCACCGCCAGCAGCGCCGGGGGTTCGCAGGAGACGGCCGTCAACGGCGCGGTCAACATGGCGTACCTCTACGCCCAGGGGGCCGGCTGGCAGCGCAGCCAGTGTTACGTCCTCGGCTTCGACGTCCGCTCGGCCGGCATCGGCTGGTACTCCGCGAGGGCCACCGTGCTCTGCATGCGCTGAACCACCGCCGGGAACCCCGCCGAGGCGCACCCGCGCACCTCGGCGGGCGCCCCCGCACCGGCGCCCGGCGCGCGGACCTGAAGGGGTCTCGGGGATCCCCGCGCGGTGGCGCCCTCAGCCGTCCGTTCCGGCTCCGTCCCGGGACTCCCCGCCGGGCGTCGGGTGGTCGAGCAGCCCGAGGGCGTCCAGCAGCAGCCGGCAGTCCTCGGCGTCGTGCGCCCGCGCCGCCACCGCCCGCCGCGCCCGGGCCCGGACCTCGGGCGGTCCCGGATCGCCCGGGGGTGCGAACAGGTCGCCCATCGTCTGCAGTTCACGGTTGGGCCGCGTCGTCGCCGCCACTTTCGCCTCCCGTCCGGATGCGTCGGCCGTCCAGCGTACTGCGCCCGCCCGCCCACCGGGAAAGCCGTCCCCCGGTCGACCGGGGGGCATCGCCCCGGCGATCCGGGGTACGCGCAGCGGCGGCCCCCGACAACGGTGGGCCGGACGCGATGACGGAGGGAATCATGGGCCTGGGCGGCTGCATCATCCTGTTGGCGGTGGGGGCGGTCCTCGCGTTCGGCGTGGACTGGCACCTCTCCGGCGTCAATCTGACCGTGGTCGGCGTCGTTCTGATGGCGGCCGGCCTCATCGGCGTCGTGGCGTACGCGAAGGTCCTGGGCCGGCGGCGCTACCTGAGCGGCCGTGCGGTGGACGAGGTGGTCGTCGAGGAACGCCACCGGGACGGCCTCTGACCCGGGCTCAGGTGGGACCGGCCGGTCCCGCCCGCCCGCCGGACGCGCCCCTCCACCGGCTCGCCCGGCGCCACGGCGGGGCGGACCCGGACCCCTGGAACGTCCCGCCGGACCGTTCCAGGGGCGTGCGAAACCGCAGGTCAGAGGGGGTGGAATCGTTCCAGCGTGCCGGATCCGGGGGAGGGGCTGGCGGGCGGGACGGACGGCGGGGCAGAGTGCTGCCGGGCGGAGCGCCGACCGTGGCGCCGACCGCCCCTCCACCGCACTCCTTCGCTCCTCCGGGGATCCGCCATGTCCATCCGCCGTGCCCTCTTCGTTCCCGCCGCGCTCGCCGGTGCCGCCCTCGTCCTGACCGCCTGCGGGCCGGACGGGCCGACCGACGGGCGCCGGCCGGCGAAGTCCGCCTCGGCGTCCGACCCGCAGGCCGCCGCCCCGGACCCGGCGGGCCCCAACCCGGCGGGCCAGAACCCGGCGGCGTCGGCCCCGGCGGCCCCTGCGGCGTCGGCCCCGGTCGCCCCGAAGACCGCCGCCCCGACGACCGGCCCGGCCGCCCCGGTCCCGGCCGCCTCCGCCGCCGCGCCGGGGGCCGGCACGGCGGCGGCGAGCGGGTGGGCCCCGCGCGGCGGAGGACGTGTGGACG
>NZ_JBHYUU010000303.1:0-6113 GCF_042749955.1 Kitasatospora sp. NPDC059462
CACGGCGCCCGCGCCGGGGCGCCCTCGGGGCGCTCGACCTCGTGCCCGGCGGCCGCCCAGGCACTGGTGCCGCCGACCAGGGTGGCGGCCGGGATGCCGGCCGCGGCCAGCGACTCGCAGGCCCGGCCCGAGCGGTTGCCGGAGGCGCAGACGATGAGCAGCTCGCCGCGCGCGGCGACGGTGCGCAGCGCCGGGAGGGCCCGGTCGAGCTGGTCGAGCGGGATGTTCAGGGCGCCGGGGACGTGTCCGGCGGCGTACTCGCCCGCGCTGCGGACGTCGACGACGGTGAGCGCGGCGAGGCGCGGGTGCGCCTCGGCCGGGGTGATCTCGGTGAGCGTGGCCATGGGGTCTCCTTGCGAGAGGGGAAAGGGAAGGGGAAAGGGGTCAGAGCAGGGCGTCGGCGCCCATCACCGCGGCGACGCCGAGCAGCAGCACGGCGAAGATCCGCTGGAGGACGGCCCCGGAGAGGCGGGCGGCGAGCCGCTTGCCGTCCCAGGCGCCGAGGACGGCGGCGGCGGTGAACGGGGCGATCACCGCCCAGTCGAGTCCGGCCGCGCCGCCGCCCCGGGTGACCAGCGAGGCCGAGGCGTTGACGGCGATCACCGGGAGGCTGGTGCCGACGGCGGCCTCCATGGTCAGCCCGACCGCGCCGACCAGGGCCGGCACCGCCAGGAAGCCGCCGCCGACGCCGAGCAGGCCGGTCAGGGCGCCGAGCCCGGCCCCGGAGGCGGCCGCCCGCCCGGGGCGGGCGCCGGGCGCCGGTCCGTCGGCCGGGGCCGGACGGGCCGGGCGCAGCATCCGCACCGCGGCGAGCGCGGCGACCAGCGCGAAGGCGCCGGTCAGCACGCTCTGCGGCAGCCTGGCGGCGGCCGCGCCGGCGAGGGCGGCGGGGAGCAGCCCGGCGGCGGCGAAGGCGAGGGCGGTGCGCCAGCGGATGGTGCCGGCCCTGGTGTGGGCGACGATCGCGGAGATCGAGGTGGCGAGGACGATCAGCAGGGCGGCGGTGCTGGCTTCGGCCGGGGAGAGCCCGAGCAGGTAGATCAGCGCGGGGACGGCGAGGATGCCGCCACCGCCGCCGAGCCCGCCGAGCACCAGCCCGACCACCGCCCCGGCGGCGAGCGCCAGCAGCAGCGTGGTCATCGGACCGCCCCGGGGAGTGCGGCGGCCGCGGTCACCCGCAGGGCCGGGCGGGGCGGTTCGCCGGGCACACCCGTGCCCAGGCCCCGGACCCCGGCGACATGCCCGCGGGCACCGGGTGCATCGGACACCGCCGGGGCGGTGCGTATACAGAGCGCATGGATCGGGACGGACGGGGAGGAGTGGTGGTGCATGGTGGTGCTCCTGCTGGGGACGGTGCCGGGGGGAGGTCAGCCGGTCACGACGGTGAGGCCGGCCTCGGGGGCGGAGGTGAAGGCGTCGTCGACGGCGATCACCTCGCGCCCGGCCGCGTCCAGCAGGGAGGCGGCGATGGCGGCCCGCATGCCGCCGGCGCAGTGGACCCAGACGGGGCCGTCCGGCAGTTCGGTGCTGCGACGGTGGAGCTGGTGCAGCGGGATGTGGTGGGTGCCGTCGAGGTGGGCGGCGGCGCGTTCGGCGGCGCGGCGCACGTCGAGGACGACCGGGGCCGGGCCGCCGTCGCCGGCCGCGAGCGCGGCGGCGAGGTCGGCGAAGGTGGCGCGGCGGAAGGCGCGCGGCCGTTCGCCGGGCAGCAGCCAGTTCTCCGGACCGCCGGTGGCGGCCGCGCCGGGGCGGTCGATGCCGACCCGGGCGAGTTCGCGCTGCGCGGCGGCGAGCTGCTCGGGGCTCCCGGCGAGCAGGGTGACCGGCTTGCCCCACGGGATCAGCCACGCGAGGTAGGTGGCCAGCTGCCCCTCGGCCTCGATGTTGAACGAGCCCGCGAGGTGCCCGGCCGCGAAGGCGGTGCGGGCGCGCAGGTCGACGACCCACTCGCCGGCGGCGAGGCGGCGGGCGAGTTCGGCGGCGTCGGCCGGGGCGGGCGGGGTGAGGTCGACCGGGGCGGGGCCGGCGGCGTTGAGCGGCCCCATGTGGGCGTAGTAGGCGGGGATGTCGTCGAGCCCGGCGAGCAGGTCGGCGACGAAGGTGTCGACGTCCTTGACCAGGGCCTCGTTGCGGTGCCGCTCGGCGCCGATGGTGGTGGCCGTGCCGGCGCTCTGCCCGGCGGAGCAGAAGCTGCCGAAGCCGTGGGTGGGCAGCACGGCCACGTCGTCGGCGAGGCCGTCGGCGAGCCGGTGGGCGGAGGCGTGCTGGGCGCGGGCGAGGTCCTCGGTGAGGCGGGGTTCGACCAGGTCGGGGCGGCCGACGGTGCCGATCAGCAGCGAGCCGCCGGTGAACGCGGCGACCGGGTGGCCCGCCTCGGCGAGCACGTAGGAGGTGTGGTGCGGGGTGTGGCCGGGGGTGGCGACGGCCCGCAGGGTGAGGCCGGCCGCGGGGTCGACGTCGAAGTCGTCGCCGTCGTGGACGAGCACCCGCCGGTAGGAGACGGCGGCGTCGGCGGGGACGAGGTAGTGCGCGCCGGTGACCCGGGCGAGTTCGAGGCCGCCGGTGACGTAGTCGTTGTGGACGTGCGTCTCCGCGACGTAGGCGATGCGCACGCCCCGGCGGGCGGCCGCGGCGATGACCTGGTCGATGTCGCGCGGCGGGTCGACGACGACCGCTCCGCCCGGACCGCCGGCCAGGTAGCTGCGGTTGCCGAGGCCCTCGATCTCCAGGGTGTCGACGAAGAACACGTGCCCCTCCTTCTCTGAGCCCTTACCCCCGGGGGTATCTTCCCTCTGCCATCGACTGTAGCAGAGATACCCCCAGGGGCATCGCTGGGCGAAGTCCGGCGGACCGGATACGGTCCCGTGCATGATCACCACCGACCCCACGCCCGCGCCCGGCCCCGTGACCCCCGACGACCTGGCCGCCGTGCTCCGCCTCGCGGTGGACACGCTGCGCGCGGCCCCCGCCGACGCCGACTGGTCCCGCCCGGCCGGCGCCGTCGACTGGGACTGCTGGAGCACCGTCGAACACCTCGCCGACGACCTGCTCGCCTACGCCGCCCAGCTCGGCCCGGAGCACCCGCCCCGCGACCGCTACGTCCCCTTCCTCGCCCGGCGCCCGTTCCCCGGCGGCCCGAACAGCTTCGTCTTCGCCCGGCGCGAGGACGGCCCCGAGGGCCTGCTGGAGGTCCTGGAGGCGAGCGGCGGGCTGATGGTCGCCGTCGCGCGGACCAGGACGCCCGAGGTCCGTGCCTTCCACCCCTGGGGGCTCGCCGACCCGGCGGGGTTCGTGGCGATGAGCCTGGTGGAGGTACTGGTCCACCTGCACGACGTCGCCGAGGGGCTCGGGCTGCCCTGGGAGCCGCCCGCCGAGGTCTGCCGCCGCACCCTCGCCCGGCTCTTCCCGGACGTGCCGGCCGATCCCGGCGCCGGGCCCTGGCCGACCCTGCTCTGGGCCACCGGCCGCACCGCGCTGCCGGGCCGCCCGCCGCGCACCGGCTGGCGCTGGTACGCGGAGGTGCGGGAGCCCGGCGCCCGGGCCTGACGCCGCCTCACCCCCGTCGACGCCGCAGGTCGCAGGGCCTTTGCGCACTCCCCCGGTACACGTTCTATTGTGGCGGCGCGGCGGCGGCGCGGCCGGGAGGCGGACGCCGCGGCGGACCGGCGGTGGAACGAAGGGGTGGACGTGGCGGGGCGGCGGAACGACGGGGTGCTGGCGGTCTGGGCGGAGGCGCAGCGACAGGAGCAGCGCCGGGAGGAGGCCCGGTGGCGCGCCGAGGCCGCCGAGCTGCGCCGGCGGGAGCGGGAGCAGCGCGAGGCGCAGAAGGCCGCGGCCCGCACCGAGCGCGAGGCGCAGAAGGCGTACCAGCAGGCCAGGGAGGCCGAGGCGGCCCGGCGGACGGCCGAACTGGACGCCCGGGTGGAGGAGTTGCGCGGCCTGCTGGCGGCCGGGCTGGGCGGGGCGGCGTTCCGGGCGCAGAGCCTGCTGGCCCCGCGCCCGGTGCCGCCGTTCGAGCCGGGGCGCCTCGGCGAGCCGGTGCCGATGCCGGACCAGTCCCGCTACCAGGTGCCGCCGCCGGACCCGGTGCAGGCCCGCAATCCCGGGGTGTGGCGGCAGTACGAGCAGTACGTGGCGCAGGCCCGGGCCCGCTTCGAGCAGGACTGGTACGCGGCGCAGGCGGCGGAGGCGGACCGGCAGCGGCGGCTGGCCGAGTACCACGGGCAGTACCTGGAGTGGGTGGCCCGGTGCCGCCGGGAGGACGAGCAACGGGCCGCCCGGACGGAGGAGTTGCTGCGCCGGCTGCGGGCCGGCGAGGCGGAGGCGGTGCAGGAGTACTTCACCGCCGTGCTGTACGCCTCGGCGGGCTGGCCGGAGGGCTTCCCGCACCGGCTGGTGGCGGCCTGGGAGGCGTCCAGCCGCCAGCTGGTGGTGAACTGGGAGCTGCCGGGCGCCGACGTGGTCCCGGCGACGGCCCGGGTGCGGTACGTGAAGTCGGACGACCGGGAGGCCGAGGTGGCCCGCCCGGCGACCGAACGCAAGGCGCTGTACCGCGAGGTGCTGGCGCAGACGGCGCTGCGGGTGGTGACCGAGCTCTACCGGGCGGACGGGGACGGGCTGCTGGCCTCGGTGGTGCTCAACGGCTTCGTCCGCGGCATCGACCCGGCGACCGGCCGGGAGGCGGAGCGGTTCCTCACCACCGTGACGGTCGACCGGGGCGAGTTCGCCGGGCTGGCGCTGGACCGGGTGGCGGCGGTGGAGTGCTTCCAGGGCCTGGGCGGGGTGCTGTCGGCACGCCCCGAGCGGCTGGACGAGGTGCGGCCGGACCGGCTGCCGGAGACGGTCGGCGGCAGCGTGGCGGGGCAGGGCGGCGAGGACGACCCGGACCTCTTCGCGATGGACCCGATCGAGTTCGAGGAGCTGATCGCCGAGCTGTTCCGGCTGCGCGGCTTCCGGGTGATGACGACGGCGCGCAGCGGCGACGCCGGGGTGGACGTGGTCGCCGAGGACCTCGATCCGGTGACCGGCGGACGGATCGTCATCCAGGCCAAGCGCTACCGTTCGACGGTCTCCCCCACCGCGGTGCGCGACCTGGACTCGACGGTGCGCCACCACGGCGCGATCAAGGGCATCCTGGTGACCACCGCGGGCTTCGGGCCCGGCTCCTACGAGTACATCCGCAACAAGCCGCTGACCCTGGTGAGCGGTCCCGAGCTGGTGGAGCTGCTGGCGGAGCAGGGGCTGCGCGGGCGGCTGGGCGAGCGGACGAACGGCGGCGGGCCGGCGGCGGGGACCGCCCGGACCGCGCCCGCGACGACCACCCTGGCGCTGTCGTGGCGCAGCCGCACGGCCGGCGGCGACCCGGTCGAGCTGGACGTCTCGGCCTTCCTGTGCGCCGACGGCCGGGTGCTGGACGACGAGCACTTCGTGTTCTTCAACAACCCGCAGGACCCGCAGGGCGCGGTCCGGCTGCACCCCACCCGCTCGGTGCCGGGCGAACCGGTCCGCCGCGCCGAACTCACCCTGGAGCCGGGGCGGCTGGCGCCGGGCGTGGACGAGGTGGTGGTGGCGGTGTCCACCGAGGAGGAGGAGCCGCCGGTGCTGCCGCTCGGCTATGTGCACGGGCTGGCGCTGACGGGCGCGTTCGGCCCGGACGCCGACGGTCCCGCCGCGTGGGAGGCGGCCACCGGCGGGGTGTCGCAGAGCGCGATGGTCCTCGGGTCCTTCCGGCGGCGCGGCGGCGTCTGGCGGTTCACGCCGGGCGGGACGCCGGTGGAGGACGGTCTCGCCGGGCTCGCGGTGCGCTGGGGCGTCGCGGTGGAGTAGCCGTCGCAGCACGGATCTCAGGGTCGGGTGTCATACCTGAGGAGGAGATGACCCCCCGCCGGACCGCCGGGTCGGCGGGGGGCCCGTGTACCCGGGGGCGACAAACCGGACACGAACCGGTTGCGAGAATGGATGGGAAGACGATCTTCCGATTTCCGTTCCGCACCCTCAGGAGTCTCCCCGTGACGATGCCCGCAACCGCCGTCCGCACCGGCCGGGCGGCCGCCCGCGCCACCGGCCTGAACAAGGTCTACGGGGAGGGGGAGACCCGCGTCGTCGCCCTCGAC
>NZ_JBHYUU010000304.1:0-6060 GCF_042749955.1 Kitasatospora sp. NPDC059462
CCACCCGCGCCGGACCGGTCCGGCACGGGTGAGCGCGGGAGGGCGCGGGAGGGCGCGGGTGCGGGAAGGCGTGCGGAGGCTACTCCGGCAGGCGGTTGAGCCAGGTGATCGGCGTGACCGCGATCGCCGTCTCCGGCGAGCCGTCCCACTCCACCGGAAGCCCGGCCGCCGCCAGCGCCGCGGCGACCTCCCGCCCGACCTCGGCCGTCCGCCGCACGGCCGCTTCCGTCGGCTCGTCCGCCACCTGGAAGCCGCCGTACCGCAGCATCAACGCACCGCCCTCGGCGGCCCGTTCGGTGTCCTGCTGGTGGAAGAACACGAAACCGCGCGAGTCCGGGGCGGCCTCGCCCCCGATCTCGGCGTAGCCGCAGTTCGCGCAGCAGGTGAAGTCCATCGCGGCGACGATGCCCAGCTCCTCCAGGGCGTCGAAGGCGGCCTCCAGCCGGTCGACGTCGGTCGTCTCCGGCCAGGCGGCCTGCTCCTGCAGACGCTCCCGCCACAGCGGAGCGACGATCCGCTCCGCCTCCTCCAGCGTCAGTCCCTGGTCGTCGAGGTCCTCGACCAGGGACTCCGCTATCTCGTCCGGCTCCTGGAAGCCGCACCGGATCAGCTCACGGGCCCGCTCCTCGGCGTCCCGCAGTACCTCGGCGGCAAGGGTGCTGTGCACGGTGTCCTGGTCCATGTCCGCATCCAAGCACCCGCCACTGACAGTCCGGCCCGCAGCCGCAGCCGCAGCCGACCGTGCGTCCGCCCGGCGCCCGCCCCGCAGGGTCCCGCCCCGCAGGGTCCCGCCCCGACGGCGGCGGGTCACGCCGGGGCGAGCCGGAACTCCAGGTTGCCGAACCGCACCTGGTCGCCCGGCCGGACCCGCACCCCGCCGACGATCCGGTAGCCGTTCACATGGGTGCCGTTGGTCGACCCGAGGTCGTACAGCACCCAGCCGTCGCCCTCGCGGCGCAGCTCGGCGTGCTGCCGGGAGACGGACGCGTCGTTCAGCCGCAGTCCCGACCCGGGGATCCGGCCTATCGTCAACTGTCCGGCCCCGGCCTGCGGGAGGCTCAGGCCGGGCAGCCGCTCGGCCCGCCAGGCCGCGCCCAGCCGCACCCCGAACGACGAGACCCGGCCGACCGCGCGCAGCACGAAGCGCCCCACCGGGTTCCCGGCCGGAAGGTCCGCCATCACCGCGTTCAGTTCGGCGCGGCTGCCCGCGTGGAGCACGAGGTCCAGCCGCCCGAGAAAGGTGTCGTGCGACAGCCGGCCGTTCCCCGCGCCCTCCCGCAGCACCCCGAGCGCCCGTTCCCGCTCGGCCTCGGACGGCCGGACCACCCTGGTCCGGTTCTCACGCGACATCATGGACCGATTCTCGGCCGCTCCCCGCCGGGCTGTCCAGGTTCCGCGGGCCGCCGTCGCAGCGCGAAGCCTGCGCCCACCGCCGGCCGCCCGGCGTCCGCCCGTGCCGCCCCCGGTGTGCCGAACGCCGTGGAGTCGAACCGGAACCGCTCCAGCTGCTCGGTCCGCTCCACGGCCGGCCGCCACGGTCCGGCTCAACCGGGCGGCGGCACCGCGAGGTGGACGACCGCCGAGGCGGGCCCGTCCGGGTCGTGGCCGTGACCGGCGAAGCGGACCGGCAGCAGCCGCACCGCCGCCCGACAACCGGCCGGCCGGGTGCCTCGCCCACGTCCCGGTGCGGCCGGGCGGGCTCCGTGCGGCGGGCTGCTCGGGGAACCAGCTCGCCCAGGGGCCACCGCCGCGTGCCGCCCAGCGCTCGATCAGGGCGCGCCCGCCCGCCCCGCCCGGACCGATCCGGGGTGCCGCGCCCCCGGATGTCCGGCACCGCGCGTTGCACGAGGACCGCCGTCGGCCGCCGCGCTCCGCCGGACCGGCCGGACCGGGCGCTCAGGGGGGCGCAGGTGCCGGTCCTGGAGGGCCAACGAGGCACGGGCCGCCCGCAACAACCCCGTCCGCGTCCACCCGCCGTTCCAGCGGCCCCGGGCCGTCCGCTCCCGGCCCGTCCGCTCCCGCCTCGAACTCGGCCGCCGGTACCTCGTCCAGTATCAGGACGATCCTCGGCGCCGGCCGGGCCCTCCTCGGACGGCCCGCACCTGTGCGGGACCTCGCCGTCCAGGGCCGCGCACAGCCGCGTGCCGGACCGTTTCACATCCAGCCGCAGCGGGCGGCAATGGGACGGGTCGTAGCCGTCCACGGCCGTCCCCGTCAGCGGCCCCTCACCGGGAAGAGCTCCCCGCCGTACCCCTCGGCCGGTCCGGGGGCCGTCCGGTTCCGCCCCCGGAACCAGCCCCCCGACCGGGTGCCCGGCCGTCCGCCGCAGTCCGGCCCGTGCGGCCCGCTCGCGGCGCAGGGCGGTCCGGCGGGCGGCGGGAAGGTGGTGTTGTCCCAGATGTCGGCGCAGCGCACGATCGTCGTGCGGTCGAAGGTCCGGCCGTCGGCCGCCGCCTCCGCGATCCGGGCGAACGCACGGCCGAGCAGGGCCGCGCAGGCGTGCAGCGCGGGCGCGGACCGGGCCAACGGGGCCTCCGGGCCTCCGAGAGGAGTCCGGTTCCGGGGACGGCCGGTTCCCGGGAGGTCAGGCCTTCCGCGCGGCGGCCAGGATCTTGGCCGTGGTGTGCAGGAACCGCGAGGTCACCGAGCCCCGGTAGGACTTCCCGAAGAGCGCACCGCTGGTGACCCACTTGCCGTCCTTGAGGTGCACCACGACGTACGCGGTACCGGGGTCGGCGCCGATCACCTCGTAGTCGCCCTTCGGCGAGGTGTACGGGACCGGGAAGTCGGCGGGCAGCGGCTCGGAGAGGAAGTTCACCGTGAGCCGCACGTCCGGGGTGACCTCGACGCCCGCGAAGGGCTCGGCGTCCAGCACCGCCTGGACCTCGTCCGCGGTGCGCAGCAGCACCGGCACCGGGTAGCCCAGCTGCTCCTCCAGATGGCGCTCGATCCGCCCGGTCAGCGCCGCCCGGCCCGCCGCGTCGGTGGCCGCGGCGGTGAAGAAGACGTTGCCGCTCTGGATGTAGGAGCCGACGCGCTCCAGACCGAGCTCGCCGAACAGCGCCCGCAGGCGCTCCATCTTCACCGTCCGGCCGCCGACGTTCACGGCCCGCAGGAAGGCGATGTAGGTGATGCTGGTGGTCATCGGACCAGTGTTGCACCGGGCACCGACGACCGCTGTCCGGTGTCGGTGCCCGGTGCCACACTGGCACCATGACCTCCTGGCAGGATTTCGAGCACGAGGCACCGGACCTGGCCCCCGCCGTGCGGGCCCGCTTCGAGGCCAACAGGCACCACGTCCTGGCGACGCTCCGCAAGGACGGCTCGCCCCGGGTGAGCGGCATCGAGGTGGAGTTCCTCGGGGCCGACCTGATGCTCGGGTCGATGGACGGCGCGGTCAAGGCGCAGGACCTCCGCCGCGACCCCCGCTTCGCGCTGCACAGCAACCCGAGCGACGAGACGCTGGCCGACGGCGACGCCAAGGTGTCCGGCCGGGCCGTCGAGCTCACCGACGCGGCGGACCGCGCCGCCTACGAGGCCGAGTTGCCCGAGCCGCCGCCCGGCCCGTACCAGGCCTTCCGGCTGGAGCTGGAACAGGTCGTGCTGACCACCGTCGAGGGCGACACGGTGCGGATCAGCTCCTGGCACCCGGGCGAGCCGGTGCGGCACTTCGAACGCCGCTGACGCGGACGCCGCCGGGGCCGGCCCCTCCACGGGTCCGGGACCCCGGCGGTCCGGGGCCTACGGCAGGACGGACTTGAGCGCCTCGGGGGTGCGGGCGACCACCGCGTGCCCGTCGTCCGCGGTGATGATCGGGCGCTGGAGCAGGATCGGGTGCTCGGCCATCGCCGCGAGCCAGCGCGCCCGGTCGCCCGCCTCCCGGCCCCACTGCTTCATGCCGAGGTCCTTGGCCACCTGCTCGTCGGTCCGGGCGATGTCCCACGGCTCCAGGCCGAGCCGCTCCAGCACCTGCTCCAGCTCGGCGACGCTCGGCGGGTCCTCCAGGTAACGCCGCACGGTGTACGTGACGCCCGCGCCCTCCAGCTCCTTCAGCGCGGTACGGCACTTCCCGCAACGCGGGTTGATCCAGATCTCCATCCCACCACCCTACCGACCGGCCCCGTCCGGCCCCGGCGTCCTCGCCGCGCGCCGCTGCCGCCCGGCCGTCCCGCCCCACCCCGCCCGTTCCGCCGTTCCCCGGGAACTCCCTTCCGTCCACCAACAGTTGTCTGTCCGGGAGTCGGATCCACGGAGGGGAAGCCGGATGGATGGCGCGTCGATCATCGAGCAGCTCATGACCACCGAGGGGCGGTTCGACCCCTACCCGCTGTACGCGCGGGCGCACGAGCTCGGCCCGGCCGCCCCGGCCGGCCCCGGGGTGGTCCTGGTGGTCGGCCACGCCGCCGTCAACCAGGTGCTGCGCAACCCCGCCTTCGCGCTGGAGGACCCCCGCGCCCTCGCCGCCGACCAGCCGGAACTGCTCGCCCACCCCTCCGTCGGGCTGTTCGGGCGCTCGATCCTCCAGCGCAACGCGCCCGACCACGGCCGGGTCCGCTCGCTCATCGCCTCGGCCTTCAACGCCCGCCGGGTGGCGGCCCTGCGGCCGGCGATCGAGGCCACGGTGGTCCGGCTGCTCGGCGAACTGGCGGACCGGGGCGCCGACGGCTCGCCGGTGGACTTCATGGACGCCTTCGCCTTCCGCCTCCCGGTCGAGGTGATCTGCGAGCTGCTCGGGGTTCCCGCCGCCGACCGTGACCGCTTCCGCGGCCTCGCCTCGGACCTCACCATCGCCCTGGAACTCATCCAGGACCTCGGCGAGCTGGCCGCAGCCGACCTCGCTGCCGTGGAACTCGCCGCCTACTTCGAGGAGTTGACCGCCGAACGGCTGGCCCGTCCGACCGGTGACCTGGTCAGCGACCTGGCCCGGATCGCCGCCGAGTCCCCGGACCGGATCTCCGGCGAGGAACTGCTGAGCAACCTCGTCCTGCTCCTGGTGGCCGGTTTCGAGACCACCACCAACCTGCTCGGCAACGGCCTCGCCCTGCTCTTCCGCCACCCGGAGGCCGCCGAGGGCCTGCGCACCGGCGCGCTCGACCCCTCGCTCTTCACCGACGAGGTGCTGCGCTACGACTCGCCGGTCCAGGTGACCTCCCGGATCGCCGCCGCACCCGACCTCGCGGTGGCCGGCCTGCCGACCCCGCCCGGCACCGCGGTCTTCGCCCTGCTGGGCGCCGCCAACCACGACCCGGCCCGCTACCTCCGCCCGGACCGTTTCGATCCCACCCGCACCGACAGCCAGCCGCTCAGCTTCGGCGGCGGCGCGCACTTCTGCCTCGGCAGCCAACTCGCGCGCCTGGAGGCCGGCATCGCCGTCCCCGCGCTCCTCGACCGCTTCCCGCGGCTGGCCCCCGGGGGCCTCCCCACCCGCCGCGACCGCCTCGTCCTGCGCGGCTACGAGACCCTGCCCGTCACGATCCGCTGACCGCCGACGCCCCGATCCGACCACCCCGATCCGACCACCCCGATCCGCCGACCGTCACGGGCCCGTCCCAAGCCATCAGGTTGGCGAACAGCGCGGCCTGCTCCCGGGCGTCGTCCAGGGCGTGGTGGGTGTGGGGGAGGCCGGGGAGCAGCTCCGCCGGCATCGAGCGCTTGCCGATCCCGGCGAACGGCACGCCCGCGCGCGCCGCGTACAGCGTCTTCATGTCCAGGCAGCCCGAGTGGCCGAAGGGGCTGGAGCCGGTGAACCGGACCAGGTACCAGTGGAGGAACTGCCAGTCGTAGACGGCGGGGTAGCCCACCATCACCGGCCGGTACCGCCGCCCGTCCGGCCCGGTGCGCACCTGGTCGAGCCAGCGGGTGAACCGGTCCATGGCGAGCGCCGGATCGGTGCCGCCGGCGAGCAGCGCCGCGCGGTCCAGCCCCGAGACGGCCAGCGCCTCGGGCACCCACGCGTCGGAGACGGGCCGCAACTCACAGTAGAAGCCCGGCGCCCGGCCGTCCCGGGGCGACGGCCGGAAGCCGTCCGCGTCGTGCCACCCGGCGACCACCAGTCTCTTA
>NZ_JBHYUU010000305.1:0-6051 GCF_042749955.1 Kitasatospora sp. NPDC059462
GCACCCGGCGCGCGGGCGTGGGCCGCGGACGGTTCACCGTCCCGGTCCGGGGGCTTCGGCGAAGTCCAGGACCGTCACCGAGGGACGGTGCGAGGCCAGCCAGGGGGCGGTCAGTGCCAGGGGCAGGAGGGCGCCGAGGAGACCGCGTCCGCCCGCCGGGCGGACGTCGCGGACGGCCGTCACCGCCGGGCTCGCGGTGCGGAGCTTGTCGCGCTCGCCGGCGTCCATCGCCCAGGGCATGGCGGGCACCCGGTAGGCGGCGGTGCGCATCCTCCCGCTCACGGCGAGCCGTGCGAACCAGCGCGGGACGGCGTCCACGACCATGGAGCCGCCGGGGAACCGGTCCGCGCAGCCCGCGATCAGGGCCTTCACCCGGGCCGGGGGGAGGTACATGCACAGGCCCTGCGTGGTGACCAGGACCGCGCGGTCGCGGTCGACCTCGTCGGCCCACCGCAGGTCGGTGGCGTCGGCGGCCAGCAGGCGCCGGCGCGGGCCCGGCGGGAGGAGGCGCTCGCGCAGGGCGATCATCTCGGGGAGGTCGACGGTGAGCCAGTGGGCGCGGCCGTTGTCGACGCGCCAGTACTGCGTCTCCAGGCCCTCCCCCAGGCAGACCACCGTGCCGCGCGGCTCACGGGCCAGGAAGTCCGCCACCTCGCGGTCGAAGCAGGCCACCCGCAGCGCCTGGAACTGGGACTGGAAGCCGCTCGTGCCGAACCGCTCGGCGAAGGGGTAGTCGATCCGCCCGACCAGGTCCACCGCCACGGGGTCGTGCAGCACGGCGTCCGGCCGGCGGGCCTCGACGGCCCGCTGCCAGAGCGTCCACAGCGCCGTCTCGGGCACCGCCGCCAGCTCAGGCCGCTCCACGCTGCTCATCTCTCGCTCGCTCCCTCGGAGGTGGCGGGTGTCCCCGCACGGACCCGCCGATTCTGACACCGGGCAGCGCGCGGACGGGGGTGCGCGCGGTCCCGGCGCGCCGGGGCGCCCCGCGGCGTGCTCAGCCGACGCCGAAGGCGCCGTCCGGGGGCGGCGGGGAGTCGGCGGCGGTGGCGTCGGTGACCGGCGCCGTGCGGGCGGTGAACGCCGCGAGGTCGGCGCCCTCGGTGAGCCGCGCCGGGAAGACGTCCCCGGCCAGCCGGCGGGCGAGGTCCGCGACCGGCAGCGGGCCGGCCGAGCCGACCAGCAGGATGTTGCCGTAGCGCCGCCCGCGCAGCACCGGCGCCTCGGCGATCAGGCAGGCCTGCGGGAAGACGGCGCGCACCGTCGCCGCCTGGGCGCGGGCGAAGGCGAGCGGCGGGCCGTCGGCGAGGTTCGCCGCGTAGCAGCCGCCGGGGCGCAGCGCGGCCGCCGCCAGCCGCAGGAACTCCACCGAGGTGAGGTGCCCGGGCGTGCGCGAGCCGTGGAAGACGTCCGCGACGACGAGGTCCAGCGAGCCGGGTGCGTCCGACGCGGTCGCGGCGAGCGCGGCGCGGGCGTCCCCGACCTCGGCGGTGATGTCGACGCCGGGCCCGCGCCACGGCAGGTGCTGCTCGACCAGGTCGATCAGCGGGCCGTCCACCTCGACCACCCGCTGGCGCGAGCCGGGGCGGGTGGCGGCCAGATAGCGGGGCACGGTCAGCGCGCCGCCGCCCAGGTGCAGGGCGTCCAGCGGCAGGCCCGGTTCGCCGAGTGCGTCGACCAGGTGGCCGAGGCGCTGGACGTACTCGAACTCCAGGTGGGTCGGGTCGCCGAGGTCGACGTAGGACTGCGGGGTGTCGTCGAGGGTCAGCAGCCACCCGCCGTCGTGGTCGACGTCGGGCAGCAGCTTCGCCTGCCCGAGGTCGGTGCGCCGCGCCACCGGCACGGGTTCGTCGGGCGGGCTGGACGGGTCGGGCATCTCGGGCATGTCCGCAGCATAGGCGCCCGGCCCGAGTCGCCGTCACGCCGGAGGCTACCGGCCGGTATCGTCGGGGTTCCCCGGGAAACCCGGTCTCCGAGCAGAAAGCGGGTGCACGTGGCCATGGAGTTCCGCGAAGACATCCTCGGCGCCCCCTACGAGGCCGTCGAGCTGCCGCTGCGGCCCGACGAGGAGGGCGAGGTCTCGGCGACCCTGGTCCGCCGGGCGGTCCCCGGCTCGGAGCGGGCCGTGCTGTACATCCACGGCTACAACGACTACTGGTTCCAGACCCACCTCGCCGACCACTACACCGCCGCCGGCTTCTCCTTCTACGCGCTCGACCTGCGCAAGTACGGCCGCTCGCTGCGCCCGCACCACTCGCCGAACTTCGTGCGCGACCTCGCGACGTACGACGAGGAACTGGACGCGGCGGTGCGGATCGTCCGGGAGCAGGACGGCCACAGCCGGCTGCTGGTCAACGGCCACTCCACCGGCGGGCTGATCGCCGCCCTGTGGGCCGGGCGCCGCACCGGGCGGGGCCTGGTCGACGGCCTCTTCCTCAACAGCCCGTTCCTGTCCATGCCGGCCGCCCCCGCCGTGCGCACCCTCGGCGCACCGGCGCTGGACGCGATCGGCCGCCTCGCACCGACCCGGGTGCTGCCCTCCGCCCTCAACCCGCACTACGTGCACAGCCTGCACCGCGACTTCCGCGGCGAGTGGGACTTCGACCTGAAGCTCAAGCCCGCCGAGGGCGTGCCGCTGTTCGCCGGCTGGCTGGCCGCCGTCCAGCGCGGCCACCGGGAGCTGCGGCGCGGGCTCGGGATCGACGTGCCGGTGCTGCTGATGGCCTCCACCGCCTCCATCTCCACCACCCGCTGGCACGCCGCCCTGCACCACGCGGACGCCGTGCTGCGCGCCGACGACATCGCGGCGGCCGGTCCGCACCTGGGCCGCCATGTGACGATCGTCCGGATCAAGGGCGGCATGCACGACCTGGTGCTGTCCGGCGAGACCGCCCGGACCCAGGTGTTCGCCGAGCTCGACCGCTGGCTCGGGGCGTACTTCCCGGCGGCCGTGCACTGAGCCGGCCGGGCGCCCGTGCGGGGGCCCGGGGCGCGCCGCCCCCGGCCCCCCAGCCGCTCCCCGTGCGCCTGCTGTGCGCCCGTGAGTCTGTGGAAGGCTACCCGGGCCCCTGTCACTTCCCTTGCCGAAAAGGCGAGTTGAGGAGCCAGCATGCCGCATGGACACGGCCCGCAGCACGACCGGCAGCCCGGCCACAGCGATCCCTCCCTGTACCGCACGCCCGCCGAGGCGATCGCCGCCCCACCGGAGAAGCTCGCCTACGTGGCGGGCTTCGACCGGTCGGCGCAGCGGCCGGACGCGCTGATCACCGTCGACACCGACCCGGCGTCGGCGACCTACGGGCGCGTGCTCAACGTCACCGACATGCCCGGGGTGGGCGACGAGCTGCACCACTTCGGCTGGAACGCCTGCTCCAGCGCGCTCGCGCACGCCGGTCACCACGACGCCGAGCGGCGCTACCTGCTGCTGCCGGGACTGCGCTCCTCGCAGCTGCACGTCCTGGACACCCGGCCGGACCCGGTCCGCCCGAGACTCGTGAAGACCGTGGCGGCCGAGGAGCTGGCGGCCAGGGCCGGCTACTCGCGCCCGCACACCCTGCACTGCGGACCGGACGGCGTCTTCCTGTCCTGCCTGGGCGCGGCCGCCGGCGGCGACGGCCCCGGCGGGGTCGCGCTGCTCGACCACACCACCTTCGACGTGCTGCGCCCCTGGGAGACCGAGCGCGGCCCGCAGAACTTCTCCTACGACGTGTGGTGGCACCTGGGCACCAACGTGGGCGTCACCAGCGAGTGGGGCACGCCGTGGATGGTCGAGGACGGCGTGGTGCCGGAGCTGCTGCTCGGCCGCAAGTACGGGCACGCGCTGCACTTCTGGGAGCTGGACACGGGGCGCCACCTGCAGCGGATCGACCTGGGCGACCAGTACCAGATGGTGCTGGAGCTGCGCCCGGCCCACGACCCGCAGGCCGAGTGGGGGTTCGCCGGGGTGGTCACCAACGTGGAGGACCTCTCGGCCTCGGTCTGGCTCTGGTACCGGGAGGGCGAGGCGTTCACCGCGCGCAAGGTGATCGAGATCCCCGCCGAGCCGGCGAAGGCCGAGGACCTGCCGCCCGTCCTGCAGCCGTTCGGCGCGGTGCCGCCGCTGGTCACCGACATCAACCTGTCGGTCGACGACCGCTGGCTCTACGTCTCCGCCTGGGGCACCGGCGAGCTGCTGCAGTACGACGTGGCGGACCCGTTCCACCCGCGCCTCACCGGGTCCGTGCGGCTCGGCGGGGTGACCGCCCGCACGCCCCACCCGGCCGCGCCGGAGCGGCCGTTGAGCGGTGCGCCGCAGATGGTCGAGATCAGCCGGGACGGCCGGCGGCTCTACCTCACCAACTCGCTGTACGGCTCCTGGGACGACCAGTTCTACCCGGACGGCATCGAGCCGTGGATCGTCAAGCTGGACGCCGACCCGCAGCGCGGCGGACTCTCGGTGGACCCGCGGTTCTTCCCGCACGGCGAGGAGTTCCGGGGGCTGCGGGTGCACCAGACGCACCTGGCGGGCGGGGACGCCTCTTCGGACTCCTACTGCTACCGGTAGGCGGCGCGCGCGCTCAGAGGCGGCCGAGCACCGGGTCGTGGTGGATCCGGGCGGACGGCAGGCCGGAGGCGACCAGCCGGGTGCGGACCTCGTCGACCAGGCCTGCCGGGCCGCTGACGCAGGCCAGGTGCTGCGACCAGTCACCGGCCCGGCTGACCGCCTCGGCCAGCCGGCCGCCCGGGACGGCGGGGCCGTCGGCGGCGTCGTCCGCGACCGGGACCAGCTCCAACCAGGGCTTGCGGCCGCCGAGTTCGGCGAGGGCCGGCCAGTCGTAGAGGTCGGACCGGGCCCGCGCGCCCACGAACAGGTGGACCCGTCGCCCGCGCGGACGGTGCTCCACCAGCTCCTCGACGATCGCCTTCATCGGGGCGAGCCCGGTGCCTCCGGCCACCAGCAGGAGGTCCCGGGTGTCGTCCTGCGGCATCAGCGTGCCGCGCGGCGGGCCGAGCCGCAGCCGGTCGCCGACGGCGGTGTGCTCGACCAGTGCCTCGCTCACCCCGCCCTGCCCGGTGCGGCGGACGTGGAACTCCAGCTCGTTGTCGGTGCGCGGTGCGCAGCCCATCGAGTACTGCCGCCAGGTGTGCGGCAGCAGCGGGTGTTCGACGCTCCCGTACTGCCCGGCCCGGTACGGGTACGGCTCGCCGGTGCGCACCCGGAGCACGGCCAGGTCGTCGCGGCGGCGCTCGTGGCCGACCACCGTGGCGTGCCAGTACGGGGGTTCGGTGAGCGCCGAGTCGGCGCCGGCCACCATCGACCGGACGGCGAAGCGCAGCATCCGCACCCAGGCACCCTCAAGCCCGGCGCTCCAGTGCCGGCCCGCGCGGTGCCGCAGCGCCTCGCACAGCGCCTCCTCGAAGGCCTCGTAGTGGACCGGGCGGACCCCCAGCTTGCGGTGGTCGCGGCCGAGCTGGGTGAGGGTGGCGGCGAGCCGGTCGGGCTCGTGCAGGTGCTCGATCAGGTAGTCGAACATCCGCTCCAGGTGGACCTGCTGGAACTCCATGGACTCCGGGAACAGCGCGCGCAGGTAGGGGCGGCGGCGGAACATGAACGCGTACAGGTGGTCGATGAGGTCGGCGAACGGGGCGACCGGGCCGAGGCCGCCGAGGATCAGCCGCTGGTCCGCCGCACCGTCGTGGTCCCGGTCGTAGCCGCCCTGCGCGCCGGGGCCGCCGGGGGCCGGACGGGCGTCGGGCGCGCCGTGCGGACCGGTGGGCGCTGCGGCGAAGGACGGCGCCGGCGCCAGGATCTGCCGGCGCAGGCGCATGGCGTGGTGGCGTGCGATCAACCGGTCGTACTCGGTGGTGCTGGTGGTGCTGTCCAGGTCCATGGAGCGCAGCCTAACCAGCCGTCAGCCGCCTGCTGTACAGCGGATGTTCACCGTTCGGACGGCTTTCGGCCCGGTTCCGGGCAGGGGGTGGCCAGGAGCGGCGGCAGGTCCAGTAAACGGCCGCCCGGGGGGTTGCGGACAGGGCCGGTGGTCCCGGCCGACCCGGGACCACCGGACCGCCGGG
>NZ_JBHYUU010000306.1:0-6003 GCF_042749955.1 Kitasatospora sp. NPDC059462
CCCGTGCCCGGCAGCGTCCCCGCCGCACAGCCGGCGCCCGCTCCCGCACCGGTGGCCGGGCCGGTCAGCAGGCCGGCGGCGGCGAGCCGGCGGACGTCCGCCGTGGTGGCGAACGCGGAGCGGCCGAGCAGCCGGGCCAGTTCGGCCGGGGTTCTCCGGCCGTCCGCGTGGTCGAGCAGCTCGCACTGGCGCCGGGTCGGCGGCCGCAGCCGACGGGCATGGCGTGCGGGGGCGGCGGTGGTCGGCGGGGCGGCGGTCCGGCACAGCGGCGCGGTGTCGAACTGCGCCGAGGGCCAGATCCGGTCCAGCAGGTGCCGTCGACGCTCGGCCTCCCGGCGCAGCCGGTGGGCACCGACCGCGGCCACCGGGCCGAGCCAGTGCCGCACGCCCGGCGCGAACGTCCAACGCGCCGGGGCGGCAAGGGTGGTGGCGGGCGCGTCGAGCAGGAAGCAGGCGGCGTCGAAGAGCGCGCCGAGGTGGCAGAGTTCGAGCTCCCCCCGGGTCAGCCGGCCCTGCTCGACCAGGCCCTCGCCGACCCGCCCGTGCGGGCCGAACCGCCGGACGGCGTCCTGCCAGGCCTCAGGGCTGAGCCGGCCGCAGGCGGTGAGCAGGGTGGCCAGGTCGGGCGCCCGGTCGGACTCGGCGTGGGCGACCAGGCCGTCGACCAGGTAGACGGTGCCGCCCGGGCCGCGCAGCGCACCGGTGGCGCGTTCACCGGCGAGCCGTTCGACGACGGCGCCCGGGGTCCACCCGGCCTCACCCGGGGGCCGCCCCTGCCCGCCCGGTGGCCGGAACCCGACGGCGGTGCGCGCCGCCTCCGCGCCGGGGCGACCCGCCACGGGGGTCGCGTCGGAGTTCGTCATCCGAGCACCAGTTCCTCGGCTATCGACTGGAGACGGAACCGGGCGACGGCGAGATTGCCCTCCGCGCGGTCGAGCCACAGATGCAGCACGAGCCGGCTGTCGAAGACGGTGTCGATGAAGCACAGCAGGTGGTAACTGCGCCCGGCGGTCACGATGATGTCCTGCAGCGGTGCCGTGCGGTCCTCCGCCCCGGTGAAGGTCGCCCCCTCAACGGCCGCCCGCACCAAGTCGGTTGCTTCCGCGGCCGTGGTGTCGTGGTCGCCGGTCGGACTGACTCCGACGCTGCCCAGGGCGAGCCCGCTGCTCCAGTCGATCAGACTGGCGGCGCGGGCCCCGGCGATCGCCATCGCCCGGGACAGGCACTCGTCGATACCCGGCACTCGGGCTCCTTCGGAGGGTTCGGGGAGGAAACGGCACGTCGGGCCGTGATCGCCGGCCACCGGCCGGACTGCCACGACCCGTGGCGGGTTCGACACGGAAGGCTACTGATGGAATCCATGCAACGAACATTCCGATGGCATATTCACACCACAACGATGCGTTTTCGGCCATCCTTCGAGGCGCCGTCGGTCCGGCCCGGACGGCATCGCCGCTGACCGCACACCCGTGCGTGACACGAACGAACGATCCACCTGGGGCGCCACCTTGGCCGGTTGTCGGTCGCTCCGGCGCGTTTCGGACCGCGCATGCGATAGAACCGGTGGGCCCGGCGCCACCGCGGGCCGGCCCCGGGGAACGACGAAGCGGCCGCCCCCCGCAGGGGAACGACCGCTTCTGGTGGAGCGCCAGGCCCGGGTTGCACGGACTCTCCCTACTGAAAGTAGGGCGTGCTCTGGTAGCACCGCTGACGCCTGGTCGAACCGGTCCCGATCCCCGCTCCGCGAAGATCGTTCCCTTTCGACGAGATGAACACTAGCAGGCCATCACGCCTGGTCAGAAATCGGATCCCCGGCCGCCGCACCCGGCCCGCGACCGGCGGGCAGCAGCGCGGCGTAGCCGGCGACCAGCGCCGTGAGCCCGGTCTCGAAGGCCTGGTCGGCCCGGCGCCGCCCGGCCGGGACGGCGGCCAGCGCGTCGGCCAGCCGCGGCGTGACGGCCCGGTCCACGGCGTCGACCATGACGGCGGGCGCGACGAGGTCCAGCGCCGAGCCGAGGATGAAGCTCTCCAGGGCGGTGATCATGCCCATCACATCCTCCGCCACGAAGCCCGCCGCCTCCAGGGTGGCCACCGCCCGCTCGTAGAGCTCGTGCATGAACGGTTCGGCGAGCGGCGCCGTCGCCAGCAGCCGGATGATCCCGGGGTGTTCGGCGAAGGCCTCGCGGTAGGCGCGGGCCCAGCCGCGCAGCGCCTCGTCCCACGGCCGGTCCCAGAGCGAGCGCTCACCGATGACCCGGACGAGTTCGCCCCGCATCAGGGCGACGATCTCGGCGCGGCCGCTGACGTGGTGGTAGAGCGCGGACGGGCTGACCTTGAGCGCCCCGGCGAGGGCGGGGATGGTGAGGTCGCCGGCCTCGTCGACCAGCCGCAGCGCGGTGTGCACGATGCGCTGCCGGTCCAGCAGGGGTGTGCGCGGCCTGGCCATGGGGGTTCCCGTCCCTCTCCGCGAGCGCGGTGTCGGTGTCGCCGCGGGGAGCGGCACTACGATCATCGCGCAAGATCATCGTAATGAAAACGTAATCGAATGACTTTCAATAAAACTCTTCCGCGCCCCGCCCGGCCGCGCCTACGGTTACCGAATCCCATTCAGTTAACCAGGTCACACCAGACCGCACCGGGAGAGGACGCACCCGCATGCGCGCCGACACGATCTTCACCGGAGGCCGGATCCACACCGGCGACCCGGCCCGCCCCGTCACCGACGCCCTCGCCGTCACCGCCGGACGGATCACCGCCCTCGGCGCCGCGGCGCACGCCCTGCGCGACGAGCGGACCGAGACCGTCGACCTGGCCGGCGGCGCCCTGCTGCCGTCCTGGGGCGACGGCCACGTCCACCCGCTGATCGGCGGGCTCGGCCTGCGCGGCGTCCCGGTCCGGGACTGCACCAGCCTGGCGGAGGTGGTCGAGGCGGTCCGGGTCTGGGCCGAGGAGCACCCCGAGGCCGAGTGGATCACCGGCGACGCCTTCGACCCGTGGCTCGCCGAGGGCGGCCTGTTCGACGCCGCGCTGCTCGACGCGGTCGTCCCCGACCGGCCGGTGCTGCTGCGCACCATGGACCACCACACCGGCTGGGCCAACAGCGAGGCGCTGCGCCGGGCCGGCTACACCGCCGCGACGCCCCAGCCGGCCCACGGCGAGATCGTCCGCCGGGCCGACGGCAGCCCGCTCGGCACCCTGCGCGAGTTCGGCGCGCTCAACCCCGTGCTCGCCCTCGTCCCGCTGCCGGACCTCGACGAGCAGGTCGACGCGCTGCACGGGACGGCCCGGACGCTCGCCTCGGCCGGGGTGACCTGGATCCAGGACGCCTGGGTGGAGCCCGGCCAGGTCGACACCTGGCTCGCCGCCGTCGCCGACGGCCGGGAGCTCGCCGTACGGGCCAACCTCGCGCTGCTGCTCGAACCCGACGACTGGCGCGGGCAGCTCCCCCGGCTCGCCGCCGACCGGGAGCGGGTCGACGCCGCCGGCCGCGGCCAGGTCACCGCGCGCGCGGTCAAGTTCTTCGCCGACGGCGTCCTGGAGTCCGGCACCGCCGCGCTGCTGGAGCCGTACAGCGACTGCCCGCACTCGCACGGGGCCGCCAACTGGACCGGCGCGGAGCTGGCCGACGCCGTCACCGCCGTCGACGCGCTCGGCTTCCAGCCGCACATCCACGCCATCGGCGACCACGGCGTGCGGATCGCCCTGGACGCGATCGAGGCCGCCGCGCGCCGCAACGGACCGCGCGCCCGCCGCCCGGTGATCGCCCACGTCCAGCTGGTCGACCCGGCCGACCTGCCGCGGTTCGCGGAACTCGGCGTGATCGCCAACTTCGAGCCGCTCTGGGCGCAGCCGGACCAGCTGATGACCGAGCTGACCCTGCCCCGGATCGGCCCCGAGCGCGGCGCCCGGCAGTACCAGATCGCCGCCCTGCTGCGCGACGGCGCGCGGGTCTCCTTCGGCAGCGACTGGCCGGTCACCCGCTACGAGCCGCTGGCCGGGCTGGCCACCGCCGTCACCCGGCAGACGCCCGACGGGCTGCCGGAGGGCGGCTGGCTGCCGGAGGAGCGGATCGGGCTCGACGAGGCGCTCGCCGCCTACTCGGCGGGCGTGGCGCACCAGGCGTTCGAGGAGGACGCCTGGGGCGAGCTGCGGATCGGCCTGCGGGCGGACCTGGTGCACCTGGCCGCCGACCCGTACGCCGTCCCGGCGGGCGAACTGGCCGGGGTCGCCGTCCTGGGCACCTGGCTGGGCGGGCGCCGCACCCACTGAGCGGCGGCGCCGACGACGCCGCGCGCCCCCATCGACGGCGCTGCGCCCCGGGCGCGCGCCAAGGCCGTTCGCGCCCCCACTCGGGCGGCCTCCTCTACTCTCGACCGCACGACCCTCAGGAGAGCTCCCCCCATGCACCTGCCCTCCGACACGACCGCCGCGACCACGCCCCCGGCACCGGCCCGGGCCCAGGCACCGGCCCCCGGGCTGGAACGCGGTGTCCTCGGCACCGGCGACATCGTGTTCTTCGTCGTGGCCGCCGCCGCACCGCTCACCGTGATGGCCGGGGTCGCGCCCTTCGCCATCGCCTTCGGCGGCATCGGCGCCCCGGCCGCCTACCTGGCCACCGGCCTCGTGCTGGCCCTGTTCGCGGTCGGCTTCACCACCATGACCGCGCACGTCCGCAACGCCGGCGCGTTCTACGCCTACGTCACCCGCGGCCTCGGCCGGCCCGCCGGGCTCGGCGCCGCCCTGCTCGCGGTGCTGTCGTACAACGCGATCCAGATCGGCATGTTCGGTGCCTTCGGCTACTTCGCCAAGGAGACCGCCGACGACCTGCTCGGCCTGGACCTGCCCTGGCCCCTCTGGGCACTGACCGGGGTCGCGGCGGTCTGGTTCCTCGGCTACCGCTCGATCAACCTCGGCGCCAAGGTGCTCGGCGCGCTGCTGATCGCCGAGACCGGCATCCTGCTGGTGCTCGCCGTCGCGATCCTGGCCAGGGGCGGCGCGCACGGCCTCTCGCTCGCCTCGTTCTCCCCCGGCAACGTGACCACCGGCGGCATGGGCGGCGTGCTCGGCCTGTCCTTCGCCGCGTTCGTCGGCTTCGAGGCCACCGCGATCTACCGCGAGGAGGCGCGCGCCCCGCACCGCACGGTGCCCCGGGCGACGTACGCGGCGATCGCCTTCCTCGGGCTGTTCTACACCTTCATCACCTGGACGATCGTGCAGGCCTTCGGCGACTCCGGGGCCGTGGAGGCCGCGACCGCCGACCCGGCCGGGATGTTCTTCACCGCGATGACGGACTACGTCGGCGGCTGGGCGACGGACCTGCAGCGCGTCCTGATCGTCACCAGTCTGCTGGCCGCGCTGCTCGCCTTCCACAACACCATCACCCGCTACGGTCACGCGCTGGCCACCGAGGGCGCCGCACCGGCCGCGCTCGCACGCATCCACCCCCGGCACCGCTCGCCCTGGATCGGCGGGATCGCCCAGAGCCTGCTGGCGGCGGGCGCCGTGGTGGTGGCGGCGCTGATCGGCGCGGACCCGTACAACCAGTTCTTCCTCTGGGTGAACTCCCCCGGGGTGGTCGGCATCCTGCTGCTCCAGGCGCTGGCCGGGCTCGCGGTGTACGCGTTCTTCCGGCGCGAGCGGGCGGCCGCGGCGAGCGCGGGCCGGCTGCGCACGGTGGTCGCCCCGCTGCTGTCCACGGCGCTGCTGTGCGGGGCGACCGGGCTGGTGGTCTGGCGCCTCGACCTGTTCACGGCGGCCGGGCCGGAGGTCAACTGGCCGCTGGTGTCGGTGGTTCCGGTGGTGTTCCTGACCGGGGTCGGCCTCGCCCTGCGGCTGCGCTCGCGCCGTCCGGAGGTGTACGCCCGGCTCGGCGCCAGCGACACCGAGGGGACCGCCGACGTCACCACCGACGTCACTGCCGGCACCACCGCCGAAGGGGCCGCCGAGGGGGTGCCCGCTGGCCGCTGAACCCCCCGCGACGCCGACCGCGGGCCCGTTCGCACG
>NZ_JBHYUU010000307.1:0-5985 GCF_042749955.1 Kitasatospora sp. NPDC059462
GTGTCGGCCAGGACTCCCGATGGTGCTGGCCCGCTGCCCCCGGAAGGGTGACGCCACGCGCCGCCCGGCGGCGAATCCACCCGCACGCCGCATCCCCCGGAACCCGCCCCGGTGACCCGCCGCCGCGGGGCCGCCGGTCCGGGGCGGGCTCTGGTCCGAACGGGGGGCGTTGCCGGATTCCGGCCGGAATCCCCGCATTCCGCGGCCGCGCCGTGCCGATACTGCAGCAATCCCTCGACACATATGACAATCGGAGAACAATGTCTTCCGTTGATGTCGCCCTGGTCTTCGGAACCCGGCCGGAAATCGTCAAACTCGCCGGCGTCGCCCGCCTCCTCGGGCCGCAGGCCAGGATCGTGTGGACCGGCCAGCACTGGGACGCCGGCCTCACCACCTGCTTCTTCGAGCAGTACGGCCTGCCCCGCCCCCACCACCTCCTCAAGGGCGTCGGCGGCGAGGCCCGGGGTCAGCAGATCGGCCGCATGATCGCCGACCTCAGCGACCACTTCACCAAGCGCCCCCCGGCCGCCGCCGTCGTCCAGGGGGACACCAACACCGCCGCCGCCGGAGCCCTGGGCGCACACTGCGCGGGAATTCCCGTGGTCCACGTCGAAGCGGGTCTGCGCTCCTTCGACGACGAGATGCCCGAGGAGACCAACCGGCGGCTCATCGCGCCCGTCGCCGACCTGCACTGCGCCCCGACCCCCACGGCCGCCGCCCACCTGCTGCGCGAGGGCATCGACGCCGGACGCGTGCTGGTCACCGGCAACACCGTCGTCGAGGCGACCCTGGAGACGCTCCCCGCGGAGGCCGACGCCCACCGGGTCCTCGCCCGGTACGAGGTGGCCCGGGACGCCTACGTCCTCGCCACCGTCCACCGCCCGGAGAACACCGACGACCCCGCGCGCCTGGCCCAGCTCCTCGACCAGCTCGCCGCCGTCGACCTGCCGGTCCTGATGCCGCTGCACCCGCGCACCCGGGCCGCCGTCGACCGCTACGGCCTGCGGCGCTCGATCACCCGGCTGCGGCAGATCCCCCCGCTCGACCACGCCACCTTCCTGGCCCTGGCCCGCCACTGCCGCCTGCTGGTCTCCGACTCCGGTGGCGTGCAGGAGGAGTGCACCGTCCTCAAGCGCCCCCTGATCGTGGTCCGCAACTCCACCGAGCGCCCCGAGGCGGTCCGGGCCGGCTTCGCCCGCCTGGCCCAGCCGGGCCATCAACTCGCGTGCGCGCTGCGCGAGATGCTCGACGACACCGCGCTCACCGGCCGCCTCGCCCGTGTTCCCTCGCCGTACGGCGACGGCACGGCCAGCGCCGAGATCGTCGCCGCCGTCCGCGCGCGCTACCTCACCCCCGGCCGCACGCCCGGCGCTCAGCTGCCGGCCCCCGGATACGCGCCGGACCGGGCCGGCACCGTGACGGCCCACCGGCCCTGAGGCCTGGCGGGCCGTCAGCGTCCGGTGGGTCCGTCCGATCGCACCGGTCCCCTGATGGATCAGGTGACGGCTCGCCAGGATGACAGATAGTAATATTATGTGCACATAGTGTTTCCATGACAAGAGACCTTCGCGGTCCGTCGCGGCTCCTCAAGCGCACGGCCCGCCTCGTGACGACAGCGACGTTGCTGGGACTCCTCGGCACCGGGGCCACCGGGCTCACCGGGTTACAGGCACGGGCCGAACCGATTCCCGACCACGTGCGGGCGAGCACGGGCGGCCGCGTTCTGGCGACCGGCACGCCACTGCTCAACGAGACCTTCACCGGAGCCACGGCGGACCCCCGCTTCACCGCCGTGGGCACCGCCTGCCTCACCGGTGCGCCCACCGGCGTCCCCGGCCCCGGCAGCCACCCGCTCACGGGCTGTCCGGCGATCGAGGTCGGGCCGGTGCCGCCGCGCAACGGCGCGCCGCACGGATACCTCCAGATCACCGACTCCGGCTTCGACGAGGCGGGCGCCGTTCTCTTCGACCAGGCGCTGCCCGCCGGCAACGGCCTGGACGTCACCTTCGACCAGTGGCAGTACGGCAGCACCACGCCCGCCCACCCGGCCGACGGCATCTCCTTCTTCCTGGTCGGCGGTGACACCGAGCTCACCCACGCCGGTGCCTTCGGCGGCAGCCTCGGTTACGCGCAGAAGCTGCCCGACGACAACCCGAGCCTGACCTTCCTGCCGGGTGTCGACCGCGGCTACCTGGGTGTCGGCCTGGACGTCCTCGGCAACTACTTCGGCGACTGGGAGCACCGCGGCAACGGCTGCGCGACGCGTTCCCCGGCCGGCACCGGGCTCCACGCCCCCGCCCCCGGCGCCAACATGGTCACCGTCCGCGGCCCCGGTGACGGCACCACCGGCTACTGCTTCCTGACCGCGACCACCAGCAACTTCACCACCACCGGCCCGTGGCCCTCCACCCTGCCGGGTGCGCTCCAGGGCCCGCTGACGGCGCTGCCGCCGCTGGTGACCCCGGCCCAGGCGGAGACCCTGCTGGAGCCGTCCCGCCGCCGGGTGAACATCCACCTGACGCCCGCGCCGAACCCGGTGCTGACGGTCAGTGTCGACTTCAACAACGGCACCGGCTCGCACCAGGTGCTGTCCACTCCGGCACCCCAGCCGGCCCCCTCGACCTTCAAGTTCGGCTTCGCCGGATCCACGGGCGCCTTCACCGACGTGCACCTGATCCGCAACGTCACCGTCACCACCGAGCAGCCGCTGCCCGCGCTGAACCTGGTCAAGCAGGTCCGCCAGCCGCTGCCCGGGCTGATCACGGTCGGCACGACGCTGGAGTACGACTTCGTGGTCACCAACTCGGGGAACGTGGCGATCGACAACCTGGGCGTCAACGACCCCAAGGTCGGGCCGGTCAGCTGCCCCGTGGTCACCCTGAATCCCGGTGCGACGGTCACCTGTACGGCCTCCTACCTGGTGTCCGCCGCGGACGCCCAGGCCGGCCAGGTGCCCAACACGGCCGTGGCCACCGGCACCGCCGACGGCGCCCCGATCTCGTCCCCGCCGTCCTCGGAGAACGTGCCCGTCGTGGCACCGCCGGGCATCGACCTGAGCAAGCACGTCGACGCTCCCGGGCCGTTCGCGGTCGGGGACGTCGTGCCGTACAGCTACGTGGTCAAGAACACCGGCGGTGTCCAGGTGGACGGCCTGACCGTGACGGACGACAAGATCACCGGCATCACCTGCGACGCCACCACGCTGGCCCCGTCCGGCAGCCCCGGCGACAGCACCGTCTGCCACGGCAGCTACGCCATCACCCAGACGGACGCCGACGCGGGCCAGGTCGTCAACAACGCGCTCGCCCAGGGTGTGGCCGACGGATCCCCCGTCACCTCGCCCCCGGCGCAGGCCACCGTCCCGGTGGTGTCCACGTCGAGCCTGGCCCTGACCAAGGAGCCGAGCACCCCCGGCCCGGTGCACGAGGGCGACACAGTCACCTACACCTACACGGTGACGAACACCGGGACGACCACGCTGACCGGCCTGACCGTCGTCGACGACCACGTCACGCCGGTGACCTGCGTGACGGCGACCCTCCTTCCCGCGGAGAGCACGACGTGCACCGGCAGCTACGTGGTGACCGCCGCGGACGCGGTGGTCGGCAAGGTCACGAATGTGGCGACGGCGAACGGCGTCAACCCGCAGGGCCTGCCCGTCGAGAGCCCGCCGGCGCAGGCCGTCGTCGTGGTCGCGGGCGTCGCGAGCCTGTCGCTGACGAAGGTGGCGGACACGGCCGGTCCGGTGAACGTGGGTGACACCATCACCTACACGTACACGGTGACGAACACGGGTACGGCGGCGGTGCACAACCTGGATCTGGCCGATGACCGTGTGGGGTCGGTGACGTGCGTGGCGACTTCGCTGGCCGCGGGGGAGAGCACGACGTGCACCGGGACCTACGTGGTGACCGCCGCCGATGCGGTGGCTGGTCAGGTCACGAATGTGGCGACGGTGACCGGTCTCGACCCCGAGGGTCTGCCGGTGGTGACTCCGCCGGCTCAGGTGACGGTGCCGGTCGCTTCCGTTGCCGGCCTGTCGTTGACGAAGAAGGCGGACACGGCTGGTCCGGTCAATGTGGGTGACACGATCACGTACACGTACACGGTGACGAACACCGGTACGGCCGCCGTTCACAACCTGACGGTGACCGACGACCGCGTGTCGCCGGTGACGTGCGTGGCGACTTCGCTGGCCGCGGGGGAGAGCGCGACGTGCACCGGTACCTATGTGGTGACGACGGTGGACGCGGTGGAGGGGCAGGTCATCAATGTGGCGACGGTGACCGGTCTCGACCCGGAGGGTGTGCCGGTGGTGAGTCCGCCGGCGCAGGAGACGGTGCCGGTCACTTCCGTCGCCGGGCTGTCACTCACCAAGCAGGCGGACACGGCCGGTCCGGTGAACGTGGGTGACGCCATCACCTACACGTACACGGTGACGAACACGGGCACGGCCGCCGTTCACAACCTGACGGTGACCGACGACCGGGTCTCGCCGATCACGTGTTCGGCGACTTCGCTGGCCGCCGGAGCGAGCACGACGTGCACCGGTAGTTATGTGGTGACGGCTGCGGACGCGGTGGCGGGTGAGGTGACGAATGTGGCGACGGCCCAGGGTCTCGACCCGGCGGGTCTGCCGGTGGTGAGTCCGCCCGCTCAGGCGACGGTGCCGGTCACCTCTGTCGCCGGCCTGTCGCTGACGAAGAAGGCGGACACCGCCGGTCCGGTGAACGTGGGTGACACCATCACCTACACCTACACGGTGACCAACACCGGTACGGCGACGGTGAACAG
Organism: Kitasatospora sp. NPDC059462; assembly: GCF_042749955.1. NCBI lineage: Bacteria > Bacillati > Actinomycetota > Actinomycetes > Kitasatosporales > Streptomycetaceae > Kitasatospora > Kitasatospora sp. NPDC059462. The sequence continues at coordinate 4,795 of NZ_JBHYUU010000307.1, forward strand.
CCTGACGGTGACGGATGACCGCGTGTCGCCGGTGATGTGCGTGGCGACTTCGCTGGCCGCGGGAGCGAGCACGACGTGCACCGGTAGCTATGTGGTGACCGCCGCCGACGCGGTGGCCGGCAGCGTGACGAACCACGCGACGGTGAGTGGCCTCGACCCGCAGGGTGTGCCGGTGGTGAGTCCGCCGGCGCAGGAGACGGTCCAGGTCGCTTCGGTGGCGAGCCTGTCGCTCACCAAGCAGGCGAGCACGGCCGGTCCGGTGAACGTGGGTGACACCATCACCTACACCTACACCGTGACCAACACCGGTACGGCGACGGTGAACAACCTGACCGTCACCGACGACCGGGTCGCCCCCGTGACCTGCGTCGCGACCACCCTCACCACCGGGCAGAGCACCACCTGCACCGGCAGCTACGTGGTCACGAGCGCGGACGCGGCGGCCGGCAGCGTGACGAACCACGCCACGGCCGGCGGTCTCGACCCGCAGGGCCGGCCCGTCCAGAGCCCGCCGGCGCAGGCCACCGTGCAGGTGGCGGGTGCGACGTCGAGCCTGTCGCTGACCAAGCAGGCCGATGTGTCCGGCCCCGTCCACCCCGGTGACACGATCACCTACCTCTACATGGTGACCAACACCGGAACGACCACGCTGACCGACGTGACCATCAGCGACGACCGGGTCCCGGACATCACGTGCGAGGCGACGACCCTCGCTCCCGGGCAGAGCACCACCTGCACCGGCAGCTACCTGGTCACCGAGCAGGACGCCAAGGACGGCCACGTCACCAACCGCGCGACGGCCAATGCCCTGGACCCGGGTGGCCGGCCCGTCCAGAGCCCGCCCGTCGAGCTCTGCATCACCGTCGAGGAGTGCCCGCCCCCGCCGCACGACGGCTACGAGTCCGAGCACCCCGGGTTCTCCGACCACCCCGGATTCCCCGACCACCCGGGATTCCCCGACCACCCCGGCTTCTCCGGGCGTCCTGACTACCTCGACTACATCGACCACCTCGACCAGTTCCGCTACTTCGGCTACCTGGTCGGGCCGCGTGAGCGGTGAGCGATCCGGGTCGATAGCCGACCCGGGTCCGGCACCCGGTCCGTCGCCGTCGCCGCGGCGGCGCCGGACGGTGCCTCCCGGGTCCCCCTCCCGCCCGGTCGCACGGCCCCCTCCGTGGCTCCGTCCTGACG
>NZ_JBHYUU010000308.1:0-5935 GCF_042749955.1 Kitasatospora sp. NPDC059462
CGGCAGGCACGCCCGCCGCTGCTCCTCGACCACCACACGAACCAACACCGCACGAGAGCCCACACCCAACTCGCCGCACGCGCAGGCCATGCGCACCCCGACCACCCCGGCGGGCGCAGCCACGACGCGCTACGACGCCCGACGGTGCTCCTCGACCACCATACGAACCAGCGCCGCACGGGAGCCGATACCCAACTTGCGGTACGTGCGGGCGATGTGGACCTCGACCGTGCGGGCGCTCAGTCCGAGCCGGTCGGCGATCTCGCGGCTGCGCAGGCCGGTGCCGGCCAGTTCGGCGATCTCGCGTTCCCGCTCGGTGAGCAGCTCGAAGGAAGGCCCGGCCGGCTCGGCCGTGGCGGCGGGCAGGGCCGAGCGGGGCGGCCGGGCGGCGGCCGGCCTCCGGGACGGGGCCGCGCCGCGTCGGCCCGGCCGCTCCTCGGCCTGCGGCCGGCCGGGCCCGGACGCGTCGGCTCGGCTCCCCCGGCCCAGCCGCGCGGTGGCCTCCGCGAGCAGGCCGCGCGAGCCGGTACGGGCCGCCACCTCGCCCGCCGCGGCGAGCAGTTGGCCGGCCACCCGGTCGTCGGCCGGGTCCTGGTGGCCGAGGGCCGTGAGCGCGGTGCCGAGCCAGTGCCCGGCCAGGTCGGTGTCGCCGCTGCGCAGCGCGGACCGGGCGGCCTCGGCGAGGACGGCCGCGTCCTGCGGGTCCCGCCCCGGGGTGGCCCGTTCGATGTGCGGGGCGAGCCGTTCGGCGGGGGCGCCGCGGCCCGCGAGGACGCCGACGGCCCGGCGGTGGGCGTCGGAGCGCCAGCAGAAGTCGGTGCCGTCGTGGACCAGCCAGCGCACCAGCGGGTGCCGGAAGGTGCTCCGGGGGCCGCCGGCCAGCGGTCGCAGCAGGTCGAGCCGGCGCAGGTCGTCGATGGTGCGGCAGGCCTCGTCCTCACTCGTCCCGGCGACCGCGGCGACCGCCCGGGCGTCCAGCTCGGTGCCGAGCACCGAGGCCGCGTCGAGGACGAGCCGCTGCTCCGGGCCGAGGACGGCGAGTTCGGTCACCAGGTGCCGGGCCAGCCGGTCGGGCAGCGCGGCGTCCGGCGGCAGGCCGCGCAGGTCGGCCAGCGAACCCTCCGGGCGGCCGGACAGCCGGCCGGGGCAGACCCCGGCGAGTGCCAGCAGGTAGAGCGGGTTCCCGTGGGAGTCCCGGTGCAGGGCGCGCAGCCGGGGGGTGGTGGCGGGCAGGTCGAGCAGTTCGGCGGCCTGGGCGAGGCCGAGCCGGCCGAGCTCGATCCGCCGGGTGGTGCCGAGCTGGCTGCCCCGGGCGAGGGTGGCGCGCAGCGTCTGCGGGGTCTGCCGGGGCCGGTGGGAGACCACCAGCGCGAGCGGGGCCCGCACCGGCCAGCGGATCAGCCGGTCGAGCAGCGCGAGCGAGCCGGGGTCGGCCGCGTGGACGTCGTCCAGCACGATCAACAGGCCCCGGCAGGTGTGCTGTTCGAGCAGCGCGCGCAGCCGCTCCGGGTTCGGGCAGCCGTCCGTCGAGGCCTCCACGGAGACGGAGATCCGCCGGAGCAGGGCGAGCAGTTCGTCGCGCAGCCCGGCGAGGTCGGCGAGGCCGATCCAGTCGCGCAGGATCTGCACGAACAGGGCGCCGGCCAGGTCCTGTTCGGCGGGGTCGGCCAGGGCCCGCAGGACGGTGAAGCCGCGGGCCGAGGCGTCCTCGGCGAGTGCGGTGAGCAGCCGGGACTTACCGCTGCCCGGGTCCCCGGCGAGCTCCACCACGGTCTGCCGACCCGATGTCACCTCGTCGAGCACGTCCCGCAGTTGGTCGAGTTCGGCGCGCCGGACGGTGTCCGTGCGGAGGCTGATGCGGTCGCGGGCCACGCTGCCGGCGTCCCGGAGTTCTCGGGTCCCTCGGGTCTCTCGGACTGCGATCACGGTTGCTGCCCCTTCCCCCGGTGGCGGGCGGAACCGGCGGATCCCCCCGACCGCTGTCGATCATAGCTTCGAACACGGGACAACCGGCCGGACGAAACAAGGATTTCACGAACCCCGTGACCGGTCCGGACCTCCCGCTTCAGGTCTCGTTTGGCCTCGTCCGCCAGGCTCGGCACCTCTGCCGGTCCGACCCGAGAGGCCCGTGATGACAAATCCGACCGGAGCCGGTCTCCGTCTCGCACCACCGCCGCGCGAGCGACGGCACACGCTGTACTTCCTGGAGGCGATCCGGGACTTCTCGCCCGTCTTCCTGGACACCGAGGTGGACGCCACCCGCCTGCTGGAGGACCGCGCCCGGGCCCGGGCGGCCGGACAGCGCCGCTCGGTGGTCGGCTACCTGCTGGTGGCCGCGGGCGGGGTGCTGGCCCGTCACCCGGAGGCCAACTCCGCCTACCGGGGCGGCCCGCGCCCCCGGGTGGCCGCCTTCCCGACGGTGTCCGGCAAGGTCACCCTGGACCGCACCCTCGGGGGCACCCGGGTGGTGCTGTCCACCGTCGTGCCCGAGCCGCACACCGCCGGCCTCGCCGAGGTGCAGCGCCGGCTGGACCGCGTGCTGGACGGCGACCCGGCCGAGCTGCCCGAGTTCGCCGGCATCCGGGCCCTGCACCGGCTGTCCTGGCTGCGCGGCCGGCTGCGGTTCGCCCGGGCCGCCCGCGACCTGCGGCTGCGCCCGCTGATCACCGGGACCTTCGCGGTCACCTCGCTCGGCCACCGGCCGGTCGACGGCTTCCACTCGGTCGGCGGGACCACCGTGACGCTCGGCGTCGGCCGGATCGTCGAGCGCCCGGTGGTCCGGGACGGCGCGATCGTCGCCGCCCCGGTGTTCCGGCTCAGCCTGGCCTTCGACCACCGGGTCATCGACGGCGCGGAGGCGGCGGACGTCCTCGCCGAGATCCGTGCCGCGCTGGAGGAGTGGCCCGGCCCCGGGGAGGACGAACCGGCCACCGAACCGGCCACCGAACCGGTGACCGGCCCGGCCGTCCGGTCGGAGGCGAGCGCATGAGCGGCCGGGCCCCGGCGAACGACCTCGCCGAACTCAAGCAGTTCGTGGTGGCGCAGGCCACCTCCCAGGGCATCACCCCCGCCGAGTACGGCGCCGTGCTGGACGGCGTCGTGGACGACGGCGACGGCGGCCCCGGCTCCTGGGTGCGCCGCTGGACCGAGGCGGGCGACCGGCTGGAACGCGACGGCCGGCTGCTGGAGGCCGGGCGCTACTACACGATGGCCCGCTTCCCCTACCCCTCCGGTTCCGCCCGCCGGGAGGCCGAGGACCGCGCCCGCGCGGTGTTCGCCCGCTGGGCCGCCGGCTTCCCCGGCATCGAACGGATCGAGGTGCCCACCGCGGCCGGCCCGGTGGCCGCCTGGGCGGGCGGGCTGTCCGCGCGGGAGCCCCGGCCGCTGCTGCTGATGTCGGGCGGGATCATCAGCCTCAAGGAGCAGTGGGCACCCGTCCTGCTGCAGCTGGCCGAGTTCGGCCTGGCCGGGGTGGTCACCGAGATGCCCGGCGTCGGCGAGAACCCGCTGCCGTACGACCTGACGGCGCCCGCGCTGCTGCCGGCCGTCCTGGACGCCGTCGCCGACCGCGCCGACACCTCGCGCACCTACGCGCTGGCGCTCAGCTTCAGCGGCAACCTGGCGCTGCACGCCGCGCTCGCCGATCCCCGCATCCGCGGCGTCGTCGGCGCGGGCCTGCCCGTGCACGACTTCTTCACCGACCGGGTGTGGCACGCCACCGTCCCCCGGGTCACCGTGGACACCCTCGCCCACCTGGCCCGCACCGACGCCGGATCCGTGTTCGACGCCCTCGCCCCGCTCGCCCTGGGCCCGGACCGGCTCGGGGCCGTCGACGTCCCGGTGGCCCTGGTCACCAGCGCCCGCGACGAGATCATCCCGCCCTCCGACACCGACCGGCTGCTGCGCTCGCTGCGCAGCCTGCGCCTGCGGGTGCACGACGACGTGCACGGCTCGCCCCGGTTCTTCCCGCAGACCCGGCTCTGGACGCTGCTGACGGTCCTGCGGATGAGCGGCGGCCCCTTGGAGCAGCGGCTCGCGCTCGCCGCCGAACTGCGCGCGCTGGACCGGAAGTGAACCGGCGGTAAGCAACACGCGAGGGCCGGGGGCGTCCGTACGTAGTTCCGCTGATGTGCGGACGGCCCCCGGTGGGACAACCTGGGCCGGACGACATCCCCCCCCAGGAGGCCACTGTGAAGTACAAGTTGCTCGGGAGCCTGCGCGTCACCACGGAGCACGGCACCTCGGCCGTCAAGGCCCGGAACATGGAGGTGCTGCTGGCGACCCTGCTGATCCGGGCCAACGAGGTGGTGTCCGTCCCGCAGCTCGGTTTCGAGATCTGGGGCGACGCCCCACCACGACGTCACCTGGCCGCGATCCACGTCTACATCTCCCGGCTGCGCAAGCTGCTCGCCGACGGCCGGCCGGAGAGCGTCATCGCCACCCAGTCCCCCGGGTACGTCCTGCGCCTCGGCCCGCAGGACCGGCTGGACTCCGACGACTTCCAGCAGCTGATGCAGACCGGACGCACCGCCGCCCGCGAGGGCCGCACCGAACAGGCCGCCGCCGCCTTCGAGGAGGCCCTCGCCCTGTGGCACGGCCCCGCGCTCGGCGACCTGCGCTCCGGGCCGATCCTGGAGGGCTTCGCCACCTGGGCCGAGGAGGCCCGGCTGGAATGCCTCGGCATGCACGTCGAGACCGGCCTGGCCACCGGGCGCCACCGCGAACTGATCGGCAGACTCTACTCGTTGGTCGCCGAGCACCCGCTGCACGAGGCCTTCCACCGGCAGCTGATGATCGCCCTGTACCGCTCGGAGCGGCAGGCCGACGCGCTGCGCGTCTACCGCGCGGCCCACCGCACCATCACCGCCGAACTCGGCATCGAGCCCGGCCGGGCGCTGCGCGAGGTGCAGCGGGCGATCCTGCTGTCCGACCGCCGGCTCGACCTGCTCCGCCCGCAGCGGGGCGAGTCCGGTGAACCCGCCGAGTCCGCCGAGCGGGCCGGCCGTGCGGAGCGGCAGGCCGCCGCATGAGCGCCGTCGGCACCCCGTCCGTCGACAGCGCCCTGTGGGTGCGCCGGCTCGGCGCCGGCCCCGCCGCCCCCGCCACCTCCGCCACCCCCGGCGCGCCGCTGCGGCTGCTCTGCCTGCCGCACGCGGGCGGCTCGGCCTCGGTCTTCCGGCCCTGGTCCGCGGCGGCCGGCCCGGAGGTCGAGGTGCTGGCCCTGCAGTACCCGGGCCGTCAGGACCGCTACCGGGAACCGGCCGTCGCGGACCTCTCCCGGCTGGCGGACCTGGCCGCGCCGGCCGTCCGGGCCGAGGTCGGCGAGGGCCGCTACGCCCTGTTCGGCCACAGCATGGGCGCCCTGCTCGCCTTCGAACTCACCCGCCGCCTCGAACGCGACGGCCGCGCCCCGGAGCTGCTCGTCGTCTCCGGCCGGCGCGCGCCCTCCACCCGGCGCGACGGCGAGTACGACCACCTCACCGACGACCGGGCCCTCACCGCCCACCTGCGGGAGCTCAGTGGCACCGACCCGCGGCTGCTGACGGACGAGGACGCGCTGCAGATGATCCTCCCGGCCGTCCGCGCCGACCTGACGGCCGTGGGCGGCTACCACGCCGGACCGGAGGTGACCGTGCGCACGCCCGTCCTCGCCCTCACCGGCGACACCGACCCCTGGGTCACCCCCGCCGAGGCCGCCGCCTGGCAGCGGCACACCACCTCCGGCTTCGAGCTCCGGATCCACCCCGGCGGCCACTTCTACCTCGACGGGCGCGAGCGGGAGCTGCTCGCCCTGCTGGGCGACCGCCTCGGCCTCACGCCGGCCCCTCGCTGACCGCTCCACCGCACTCCGCCGGAGTGGGAAGTCGGACCCGCCGACTTCCCACTCCGGCTCTTTGCGTTGCTTCGGCTCCTCGGCGCCGCTTCGGTCCCGGCC
>NZ_JBHYUU010000309.1:0-2442 GCF_042749955.1 Kitasatospora sp. NPDC059462
GGGGGTTGCTGGTCGGTGACGTGATTATGTCGCTCTATCGATCGGTCGGCCCCGCGCGCGCGGGGGTTGCTCAGGCCGCGTCATCACCTCCCAGGGGTACCTGACGTCGGCCCCGCGCTCGCGGGGGTTGCTCCCCAGGCCGGACACCGTTGCAGCGGACCGGCCGGTCGGCCCCGCGCTCGCGGGGGTTGCTCCGATGATCGCCACGCAGGACAGCACCACGGCAAGTCGGCCCCGCGCTCGCGGGGGTTGCTCCCGCTCACGCCGCTCATCGGCCTCCTCCACCAGGGTCAGCACTGAAAACCATTTCCGGGTGGGGAGGTTTAGAAGGTCTACTGCTGGGCGCGTGAGCCTTGGACCGTGAGGGAGCCGTCGATCTCCAGGACTTTGCCGCTGCTTCGGTTCTTCAGGCCCGGTGTGCCGGCGGCTGCGGCCGGTACACCGGTCCGCCAGGAACGGGGTGGGGTCTTGCGGGACATGGGGACTTCTTGTCGTGGTGGGTTTGTGACCGCCGACCGGGACCGCTGGGCCGCGCCGGCCGGGTGTGCGGCGTACGTCAGCGGCCGGGGACGGCAATGCCCTGGGTCGACTTGCCGCTGCCGCTCCAGTCGCCGGTGACAGGGAGCCCGCTGTCGCCGTAGGAGACGGAGGTAGTGGAGCCGTCCGGGGCGGCACCGCGAAAGCGGAAGATGCTGCCGGCGGGGTGGTAGACGCCGACCTGGGTGGTGCCGCTGCCGTTCCAGTCGCCGGCGAGGGGCGTGTCCCCCGGGTTGCCGAAGGTGAACGTGACGTCGGCATCGGCGCTGTGGATGGAGTTCACGAGGTAGAAGGTGGCGGTGTTGGGGTTGAACAGCCCCGGGGTGTCGTAGCCCTTGTGTGTCCAGTCTCCGGCGATCGGCTTCCAGTTGCCGCCGTCGCCCAGCATGAAGGAGGTCACGGTGCCGTCGTGGTGGCGTAGGTGGAACGTGGCGGTGCTGGGGCGGTAGATCCCGACCTCGGTGGTGCGTCCGCCGTCCCACCGGCCGACCACCGGGACGTCGCCCGGGTTGCCGAACCCGAAGTCGGTGCTGCTCGGGGTGCCGTCGAGGGAGTTGGTCAGGTAGAAGTGCGCGGTCGTGGGGTCGTAGCAGCCGGGGGTGTCCCCGCCGATGCCGTCCCAATTGCCTGTCAGCGGGATCATCGGGCTCTTCCCGAAGTCGAAGACCGGCCGGGTGTTGAAGTTCGACTGGGCGGAATCGGAGAGGAACCAGCGCAGGACGCCGGGTGCCTGGGGCGGCAACGGGCGGGACCGCACGAGCTGGATCCAGTCGCCGATGTCGTCGGTGCGGGTGGCGGTGGCGCCGTCACGGGTGGTCTCGGTGCTGCCGAGGCAGCCCTTCTGCCAGGAGGTGCTTATGACGGCGACGAGTTGGACGGTGCCGCCGCTCCCACGGACGGCGGGGCCGCCGGTGTCCCCCTTGCACACCGCGGCGCCGGCCGGTGCGGTGCCTGTGATGCCGATGCCGGTCGAGGTGACCGCGTTCACGCCGAAGGTCGCGGTGTGGAGTTTGTCGGGTACCCATTCGGTGCCGGTCCGACCGTAGCCGGCGACCCGCAGGCCCTCCCCCTGGACGGGTGCGCCCGTTGCGACGGCTACCGGGGAGATGTCGGTGACGGGGCGGGCGAGTCGGGCGAGGACGAGGTCGCGGTCGGTGCGGGGGACAAGTTCGGCAACATCCCGTACCTGCCCCGTGGCGGTGGTGAGGTCGGTACGGCCGACGGTGACGATGGTCTTGAGCGCGGGCGGGCCGGCAGGGACGGTCGTCGGCCGGGCGGGGTCGTCGGCGAAGCAGGCGGCGGCGGTGACGATCCAGTACGGGTCGACCAGGGCACCGGAGCACGAGCGCGTGCCCTCGCCGATGTCCAGCTTGGCGGTGAAGGCGTAGGAACCGGTCGCCGCGGTGTCGCCGCTGACGGCAGCGGCGGGCGTGCCGGTCAGGAGGGTGCCGGTGAGGACGGCGGCGGTGAGTGTCCCGGCCGTCCTTGCGGAGCGTAGGCGTGGGCGGAGCATGAATCGGTTCTCCGTTCCTCGACCTGGTGGGGTCTCGGCGGGTGCGGTCAGCCGGGTGCGGTCAGCCCGTCGTGGGGATCTGGCCGACGATGGACCAGCCGGTCCAGCCTGCGCCGGCCGGGTTGGCGATGTGGGCCATGACGCCGTCGGTGCCCTGACCGAAGACCTCGGCCGTCCTGGTGTCGGGGTTGTAGACCGCGGAGGGGGAGCCGCGGAACTTCCAGCTGCCGGTCATGGTCCAGGACGTCCAGCCGGTGGTGCGGTTCCACGTTGCGCGGTACATGGACATGTCGGTGCCGACCACGAACAGGTCGAGGGTGTTGGTGACGGGGTTGTGGAGCACCGCCGGTGTGCCGGTGAACTGGCCTGAGGGGTTGAGGGTGAACGGTCCG
>NZ_JBHYUU010000309.1:2542-5927 GCF_042749955.1 Kitasatospora sp. NPDC059462
TGCCAGCCGGCGCCGTCGGTGTTGTAGAGGTGGGCCATGACACCATCGGTACGCAGGGCGAAGACCTCGGCGGTCCTGGTGTCCGGGTTGTAGACCGTGGTGAGGGAACCGCGGTACTTCCAGTCACCGGCCATGGTCCAGGACGTCCAGCCGGCGGCCCGGCTCCAGGCCGCCCGGTACATCGATCCGTCGGTGCCGGTGGCAAACAGGTCGAGGGTGTTGGTGACGGGGTTGTGGAGCACCGCCGGTGTGCCGGTGAACTGGCCTGAGGGGTTGAGGGTGAACGGTCCGTGCCAGCCGGCGCCGTCGGTGTTGTAGAGGTGGGCCATGACACCATCGGTACGCAGGGCGAAGACCTCGGCGGTCCTGGTGTCCGGGTTGTAGACGGCGGAGGGGGAGCCGCTGTACTTCCAGTCACCGGTCATCGTCCACGGCTGCCAGCCGGTGGCGCGGCTCCACGTCGCCCGGTACATGGACCCCTCGGTGCCGATGGCGAACACCTCAAGGCTGTTGGTGGCAGCGTTGTAAACGACCGCCGGCGTGCCGGTGAACCGTGCGCCGGGCCCGATCAGGTGCCAGCCGGCCCAGCCCTCGCCGTTGGTGTTGTAGGCGTGGATGAGGGCGCCGTCGGTGCGCAGGGTGAAGATCTCGGCCGTCTTCGTGTCGGGGTTGTAGACGGTGTTCCGTCCGCTGGCGCGGCCGGCCACCACGGCGGCCCAGTCGGAGAGCGTCTGCTGGATCCAGGTGCCGAGGTCGTCGGTGCGGGTCTCGTAGGCGCCGGTACGGGTGGTCGGGGCGGCGCCGAGGCAGCCGTTCTGCCAGGAGCGGCTGGTGAGGGCGGCGAGCTCGTAGCGGTCGCCGACGCGGCGCAGGGCGGGCCCGCCGGTGTCGCCCTTGCAGAGGGCGGCGTCGGCCGGGGTCCTGGGGGCGATGCCGAGGCCGGCCGGGTCGATCGCGCCGACGGTGAAGGCGGCGCTGTGGAGCTTGTCGGGCACCCACTCGGTCCTGGTGCGGCCGTAGCCCGCCACCGTCAGCTCCTCCCCGGTGGTGGGGGCGGTGGTGGCCACGGCCACCGGGGTGATGTCGGTGACGGGGGTGGTGAGGCGGGCGAGGACGAGGTCGCGGTCGGTGCGGGGGACGAGTTCGGCGATGTCGCGGATCTGGCCCGTGGTGGTGGTGAGGTCGGTTCGGCCGATGGTGGCGGTGGTCTTGAGGGCGGGCGGGCCTGCGGGGACGGTCGTCGGTTGGGCGGGGTTGTCGGCGAAGCAGGAGGTGGCGGTGACGATCCAGTACGGGTCGATCAGGGCCCCGGTGCAGGAGCGTTCGCCGTCGCCGATGTCCAGCTTGGCCGCGTACGCGTAGGTGCCCGCCGGTGAGGTGTCACCGCTGACGGCGGGAGCGGGTCCGCCGGTCAGCAGTGCGCCGGTCAGCACAGCGGCCGTGACCGCCCCGGTCGTCCAGGCCCAGTGTGATCGTGTGCGGAACACGAGGTGCTGTCCTTTCATTGCCGTTTCGGCCAGGTCGAATTGATGTGTGCGGTGTCGGTTTTGCGTGGCAGCGGCCTTGCGTGCCCGGATCATCCGGTGATGCGGAGTTCGACCAGGACGGAACGCTTTCCGCCGGGCAGGCTTTCGCCGACCGGTTCGACCGAGTTAGGGCCGATGTTCACCTGCTTCTCCTGGCCGGCCGCGAGCAGTTTGGCGCTGACGGAGCGATCCTCGGTCCAAATGCCGTAGACGTCCGGCAGTTCCATGGCGAGGCAGCCGGTCGTACCGGAGACAACGAAGCAGTATCCGAGCCTGTCGAGACGCGATTCGACGAAGATCTCGTTCGCCGCCTGGCAACTGGTCGGAACCGTGTGGCCGGGTCCTTCCTTGAGCAGGATGTGCCCGTCACCCCGCTTCAACGTGATCTTGCGTTCCGTCAGGATGCGGTCAGCCTCCGGGTACTGGAAGTCCTCGACGGCGGTGGGCATGTCCTCCTCCGCAGCAGCTCCGGTGGTGGCCTGTGCGGCCGACAGTGAGGCGAGCCCGATGCATGCCAGCAGAGCTCCGGTGGCGCCGACCACGAGAGTCGTGCGGGTACGGGATTTGATCAAGGCGGGTCCTTCGATCCTGGCGGGACCAAGTTGATTCCGCAATGCCGGAAGGGGTGTTGGACGACGGCGGAGCCAGCGTAAAGTACCAGCAATATCCGGCACCATGAGGTTCGCGGAATCGGCCCAGAACTGCCCCTCGCAGCGACTTTTGGCCACGTCTCACGAATTCGTACACCCCATTCCGTTTCTGATGCTCGGCGAGCTTTCTCCGAAACACAGATGCACCATTTGGGAGGTATTGATTGTGAACCATCCCGTTCGGCCCTTGGGAGCCCCCGGAGCCAGGGGGAGCAAGCGGTCTCGCAGAGTCCGGCTGTCAGTACTCGGCCGAATATGCGCGGGCCTGCTGCCGCTGGCCCTCGCCGCCGGCCTGCTCGGCGCGGCTCCCGCGTTCGCCACGGACCCCGGGCCCGGCCCGAGCACGCCCGCACCGACGGACCGCGGCCGTGTCGTGAACCTGTGGCTGGAGGGCGGGCCCGGCGTGCAGGCAGCCGCCGAGGCGGCGCTGACCGGCACCGACGAGGACATCAAGCGCTTCCTCGACGTCGAGGCGGACCTCGCGGAGTACCACGACGAACGCGTCTCGGCGTTCCAGATCTTCAGCCTCGGCGGTCCGGGGGTGCGCGAGGCGGCCACCCGCGCACTGAAGGGCACCCAGGAGGACCTGCGGACCTTCCTCAAGGACGGCTGGCAGACGCCCCTGGAACAGGACCGCCGAGTCGAAGCGATGCAACTCGTCGCCACCGGCGGGGTGAGCGTCAGGGAGCAGGCCACCGCCGCGTTGCAGGGCACCCCTGAGGACGTCAAGAGGTTCCTGGAGAAGGGGCAGTTCGACGCCGCCGCCGTCGACGACCGCGCCGCGGTCATGAAACTCCTCGCGGCCGGCGGACCGGCCATGAAGGAGGCCGCGAAGGTCGCGCTGCGCGGCACCTCCGCCGATGTCGCCGAGTTCCTGTCGGTCGGCCAGTTCGTGGCCCTGGCCAGGGACCAGGAACGCGCGACGATCTCCCAGCTGGCCGACCAGGCCGAGGAGGCAGGCCGGCAGGCGCAGATCGCCAAGGACGCCGCCAAGGCGGCCTCCGCCCGCGCGGTCGAGACCTCCCGGCTGGCCAAGGAGTCCGCCGCGACCGCCGCCGCGGAGACCGAAGCGGCCGGTCGGGACCTGACCCGTGTCAAGGAAGCGGCCGCGCGCGCCGCCGACGCGGCCCAAGGCGCCGCAGCTGCCGCCGCCCAGGCGGTCGCCGCCGCCGGCGCCGCCAACCGGGCCTCCCGCACCGCCGCCGGCGC
>NZ_JBHYUU010000310.1:0-5892 GCF_042749955.1 Kitasatospora sp. NPDC059462
CCGATCCACAACGGCACCTACCGGGCCCGGGCCGCCTTCCTCGACCCGACCGTCGCGCCGACCTCCCCGCTCGCCGACTTCCCGACCCGCTGGCGCTTCCGCAGCTCCGGGACCGGGCGCACCATGTACCCGCGGACCTGGACGGCCGACGGCCTGTCCGTCGCCGTCGACGCCGCGCACGACAGCGTCCCCGTCGAGCGGCGGATCTACCGGGCGGACGGCCGGACCTACCACTGGGCGGGCGAGGCCTACGGCGTCCGCATCGAGGGGCTCTCCCGCGACGGCCTGCACCTGGCCCACCGCCCGTCCGACATCCAGCCCATGGCGGAGTGGCAGCCCCGTCGCGAGGTGGGCAGCTCCCCGGACACCCGGGTCTGGCTGGGCACCCAGCCGCTGTCGGTCGCCCGGGTGCTGTTCGACTCCGGGCAGGAAGGCCTGCGGATCACCCTGCCGGTGCGCACGGTCGTCGACGGCCCGCTGCCGGCCCACATGCCCCTGCTCGCCCGGGCCGAGATGCAGCACCGGGTGGACACCTACGTCCGGGAGCGGATGCTGGAGGCGGCCGGGCCCGGCGGACAGCCCCGGCTGGTCACCGTCCGGCTCGACTTCGACCCGCCGCACGGCGAGGTCTTCTCCTCCATGCTGCTGCGCCCCGACGGCCTGTCGGACGCCGAATCCCTCCTGGGCCCGCTGGCCCTCTCCGGCCCGCACCGCGTGTTCGCCTGGCAGACCCAGGAACTGGGCAACCTCGCGACCCCGGTCGAGCAGCTGCTCGCCGTGCACGGGGGGCCGCGCGTCCCCACCGACCTGCGCGAACCCGGCCCGCTGCGGGAGAACGAGCAGCCGCCCGCCGTCGTCCCCGGCTGGGACCAGCAGAGCGTGCGGCACCTGGCGAACATGGACGTGCGGTTCAGCGAGCGGGCGCTCGCCGCCGACCCGCGCGACCTGCCCGCCGACCGGAGCCTGCCCCACGAGTGGAACGCCCTCGACAGCCGCTGGGCCGCGCTGCGGGTCCTGGAGGACCACGAGCGCCGGCACGGCTCGACCGTCGGCGAGATCGTCCGCGGCACCATCGGCGACGTCATGGTCGAGGTCCACGTCGAGGACGCCCAGATCGTCCGCGTCACCGGTGTCGGGGACCAGCGCGGGCTGCCGCAGCTGCACGTGCCGCCGTTCGTCCCCGACCCCGGCGCGGGGCCGCACCACACCAGCTCCGAGACGGCGGCCCCGCGCCGGGCCGGGGCCTCCGCCTGGCAGTCCGCCGACCTCGACGGCACGGTGACCGGCGCCCCGCGCCGCCCGCCCGCCACGGTGGGCGACCAACTGCGGACCGTCCTGCCCGGCGGCGCGGTCCGGATCGCCGCCGTGCACCTGGACCCGGCGGTCGGCCACGGTGCCCCGGCCGCGCAGCTCCCCTCCCGCTGGCACCGCTCCGCGCTCGACCCCGGCACCGTGTACTACCCCGAGCACTGGGGCGAGGCCGATCTCGCCGCGCACGTCACCGCCGCGCTCGGCCACCCCGTCCTCGTCCGTCACGAGGGCGACGGCTCGCGGGTGGTGGTCGGCGAGTCCGAGGGCGTCTGGATCGAGGGCCGGTTCGGGCCCGACGGCACCCTCTACTACCACCGCCCCGCCCCGTACCAGGGCTACGACAACCCGGACTACCACGGCCCCGCCGCGACGACCGCCCGCCGGGGCGAGGACGTCGCGCTGAACGGCCTCGGGCCGGTGCGGGTCCGCCGCGACCTCATGTTCGACGGCTCGGAGGTCCTGCGGGTCACCGCCCGGGTCCGGCTGGTGGGCACGGAGGGCACCACCGCCGCCGACCTGCGGCAGGCCCAGGCCGCGCTGCGGGCGTCCGCCGAGGAGTACCTGGACGGCCACCGGGCCGGCAGCCCCACCCGCCTGGAACTCCGGCTGGAGTTCACCCGGGACACCGACGCCACCGAGGTCCGGCTCGTGCCCGGGCAGGACCCCACCGTCCAGCAGGCCGTGCCCCGGCTGCACGAGGCCGCGGGCACCGGCCGGCTGGCCGAGGTCCTGGCCTCCGAGCGGCAGCCCCAGGCGCCGGAACCGCCGCGCACCGTGTCCGGCGAGGGGATGCTCGACGGCCGCCGGCAGTTCTTCACGGCCGACGCCTGGGACCACCCGACCGAGGGCCGCAACCTGCCGCGCGAGTGGACCGCCGACGAGGCCCGCTACGCCGCGAGCGTGGTCGCGGGCTCGGCGCACCGCGCCCCGGCCGGACCGGTGCCGCCCGGCGGCACCGCCGCGCCCGAGCTGCGCCACGGCACCTTCGGCGGGGTGCGGCTGACGGTGCGGACGGAGAACGGCCGCATCACCGACTTCTGGGGCCAGCCGGACCAGCGCATGCCGCAGCAGCTGACCGGCCGCCGCCCCGAGCCGCACCAGCTGCTCGGGACCCGGGAGGTCCGCCCACCGACGGACCCCTTCGACCACGCCCTGGACGCCCGTGAGCTCCAGCGGTTCTCGGTGAGCCGGATCGGGCTCGCCGACGGTGACACCGAGTCGGTGGTGACCGTCCGGGTGCACCTGGACGTCAGCCGGCTGGACCTGGCGGACCCGCGCACCGTGCGCCGGCTCGACGAACTGGTCGACCGGGCCCGTGCCGGGCTGGCCGAGACCCACAACGGCGACCAGCGGCTGCCCAGCGGCGACCGGCTGCGGGTACGGGTGGAGTTCGTGCCCGACCCCGCCGCCGCGCACCGCACCGTCGAGGTCCACCCGGACCCGATCCGGGCCGGCCACGACCGGTGGGACCTCGGAACCCCGGCCACGATCCTGGTCCACGAGCTCGGCCACCACCTCGGACTGGCCGACGAGTACCGGGAGAGCACCTCCCGCCCCGACCGCCGCCGCCCGGTCGCCCTCGACGGCGGCCTGATGAGCTCCTACACCCGCGACCGCCGCAACCGGACCGCCGTCGACACCAACTACCGGGCGTCCGTCCCGGGCGTCCCCGACCCCCGCCCGGTGCTGCGCGCGCGCAACCTGTGGCAGCTGGGCTCCGTGATCGACACCGCCTTCGGCACGGACCGCGGGCCCGCCGGGGACGGCACCCGCCCGCCGCGGCCCCGGGTGAACGCGGACGCCCGGCGCATCGCGCTGTACGGCGACCTCGGCGGCACCGGCCGGCGCACCTTCGGCGGCGGGCGCGACGGCGGCGGCCACCTGTTCCCACCACCCGGCGCCGACCGGCCGCAGCCGACCCGGATCCCGGGCTCGGAGAACCGCAACGGCACCTTCCGGGTGTTCGGCGGCCCGGCCGACGGCGTGGGCGCCGACCCGGCCGGGCCGGCGGGCGACCTGGACGTGTCGGCGGCGGCCCGGGCCCGGGGGCGCACCATGTTCCCGGAGCACTGGTCGGCCGACGACGCGGTCTACGCGGCGGAACAGGCCTACCAGCACGCGCTGCGCCGGGGCGGTGACGCGTTCACCGAGCGCGGCCCGAACTCCTGGACGTGGACCGGCGAGTACGGCGGCGTGCGGATCGAGGGCCGGGTCGACCTGCGGGCCGAGCACCGGGCCGAGGGCCACCGGGTCGAGGTCCCCGAGATCGTCGCCTTCCGCCCGTCCGACGACCAGAGCGGTCTGGGCGTGGCCTCGCACCTTCCGTGGCACCCGTTCCCGACCGGCTTCGACCAGCGGTCCGGCGACCTGCTGCGCTACGGCGACCGGCAGACCCTCACCGGCGTCCACCACCAGCCGCCGGAGCGGTCCTGGGCCGGTGACGGGACCGCCTCCCTGGTCGACCAGGCCGGCCAGCGCCGGGGCATCCGGATCGGGACCCCCTTCGCCGCCCACCCCAACGGGACCTACCGCGCCCAGGTCTGGTTCCTCGACCCGGTGGTCGCTCCGCGGGCCCCGGCGGAGGCGTTCCCGTCCCGCTGGCACGTGCGCGCCGACAGCCCGTCCAACACCTTCTACCCGCGGGAGTGGCACGCCGACCACGTCCTGGACGCCGTCGAGGAGGCCCACCGCAACCGCGACCGGGCCGACGACCGCCGGGTGAACGGCGCCGTCCACTGGACCGGTGTCAGCGACGACGGCGTGCGGATCGAGGGCCTCACCCGGGACGGCCGGCACCTGATCCACCGTCCGACGGACGAGCAGCCCGGTGTCGTCCTGCCGCCGGACGCGCCGAGGTCCGCCCCGCTCACCGAGCCGACGGCCTCCGGCGCCGGCCGGCGCCCCGCCACCATCGACGCGATGTCCCTCAGCCCGGTGCCGCCCGGCCACGTCAGCCCGGAGCTGCGCGCCGACGCCGGTCGCGGCCTGCCCCGGGAGTGGACGGCGGCGGAGCGCCTCTTCGCGGCCGCCAACGGCCGGCGGACGGGGGAGGAGGAACTGGTCGAGGGCGGGTTCCGGGTGCGGGTGGTCTTCGCCGGTGCCGAGATCACCGTGATGCGGGACGAGCAGTACCGGATCGTCGACTTCGCCCTCGTCGAGGGCCACACCCCACCGCCCCAGTTCACCGTCCGGCTGCCGGAGCGCGGCACCGGACGCCAGGTCGTCCCGGGCCCGGCCGAGCGGCTGTTCGCGCCCGGTCCGCCGGAGTCGGACGGCGGTTCGCCGCCGCGCACCCCGGGGGGCGAGGACGGCACCTGGCCGAGGACGCCGGGTGACGACAGCGACGGGTGGCCCACCACGCCCGGTTACGACGGCGGGTCGCTGCCGCGCACGCCCGGCTATGACGGCGGGTCGCTGCCGCGCACGCCCGGTTACGACGGCGGTTCGCTGCCGCGCACGCCGGGGGGCGAGGACGAGTCCGGTCCCTTCGACGGCCGTCACCGCGTCGACGAGGACGAGGCCATGGACCTGGACCGGGAGCCCGGGGACGAGGACATGGAGTACTACACGGACTCCACCCTCGACTACCTCTCCACCGACGACGACATGGAGTCGGTGCACGACGGCTCCGACACCAGGTCCGTGGACATGGAGTCGGTCCACGACACCGACACCGACGCCGACTCCGACATGGGCTCCCGCCCGGACACCGACGGTGCGCCGGGCCGGGTGCGCCCGGCCCACGAGGCGCCGCCGCCGAACCTGGCGATCGTCCGGGTCCTGCGGACGGTCGAGGTCGAGGCGCCGGCCGACCCGGCGCTGCACAGCAGCACGGCGACCCGCCTCCGCGGCTTCCAGGCCAACCGCGCCGTCCTGGTGGACGGCCGGCCGGCGGTCGAGGTCGTGGTGCGGATCCACCTCGACACCTCCGGCCTGCCGGCCGGCGAGGATCACACCGCGGCCCTGCGGAACCTGCGCCGGCGCGCCCGGCAGGGCGTCGACGAGTACTACAACACCGGCCACCGCCTTCCCGACGGCGATGCCCTGGTGGTGCGGGTCGAGTTCACCGACGACCCGGGCCGGGCGCACCACCAGGTGGAGGTCCGGACCCCCGCCCCGGGGGAACGGATCCGCGAGCATTCGGGTCTCTGGGGCCTGGACACCGAACGGACCGTGCTGGCGCACGAGTTCGGCCATCTGCTCGGCCTGCCCGACGAGTACCGGGAGCGGCGCGTCCGGGTGGAGACGACCGACGAGGACGGCGAGTCCTCGGTCGTGGTGCGGGAGATCCGCCCCCGGCCCTCGCACCTCGACGGCACCTTGATGGGCGGCACCCACGCCGGCAACAACCGGATCCGGTTCGACCAGGACGCCGGGATCATCTCCGACGACACGGACTTCCGGTTCACGCTCGCGCCGCGGCACCTGCGGGAGCTGGGCCGGGCGATCGAGGACGCGCTCGGTCCGGGGGCGGGGGCGCCGGTGAGGGGTGACCTGCCGCGTCGGGCCGCCTTCGGGCGGGACGCCCTGCAGACGTCGACGTTCGGTGACACCCGTAACCCGGGTGGCCATCTGCTGCCT
>NZ_JBHYUU010000311.1:0-5810 GCF_042749955.1 Kitasatospora sp. NPDC059462
CCCCCATACCGCACGGGGGCGGGCCCGCGGGCGTCCTGGCCCCGACTGTGTCGAACATCCCGAATTCCGGGGGCCTCTGGAACCCCCGCCGCTCCGTCCGGCATGATCGCGGCGACAGGACCCCCACGGGAGGTGGCTCATGACGGTCTGGGAGGCGATCGCCGTCCTGGCGGCAGGCGTCGGCGCCGGAATGATCAATGTCATCGTGGGCTCCGGAACCCTCATCACCTTCCCGGTGCTGCTCGCCGTCGGACTCCCGCCGGTCACCGCCAACGTCTCCAACGCCTTCGGCCTGGTGCCCGGCTCGCTCAGCGGCGTGATCGGCTACCGCCGCGAGCTGGCCGGCCAGCGCGCCCGGCTCGTCCGCTTCGGCACCGCCTCCCTGCTCGGCGGCGTGCTCGGCGCCTACCTGCTGATCGAACTGCCCACCGCCGCCTTCGACGCCGTCGTCCCGGTACTGATCCTGCTCGCCCTCGTCCTGGTGGTGCTTCAGCCCCGGGTCGCCCGCGCCGTCGCCGCCCGCCGCCGCCCCGACGGCGACCCGCACGGCGGACTGCTGCTGCTCGCCGGGATCTTCCTCACCGGCGTCTACGGCGGCTACTTCGGCGCCGCCCAGGGCGTGCTGCTGCTGGCCCTGATGGGCATGCTGCTCCAGGAGGACCTGCAGCGGATCAACGGGGTGAAGAACGCCCTCGCGATGATCGTCAACAGCGTCGCGGCCCTGTTCTTCCTCTTCACCTCCACGGTGAACTGGGCCGCCGCCGGACTCATCGCGGTCGGCTCGCTGATCGGCGGGGTGGCCGGCGCCAGGGTCGGCCGCAGGCTGCCGCCACAGGTGCTGCGGGCGATCATCGTGGTCGTCGGCCTGGCCGCCGTCGCCAAGCTGCTCACCGACTGAGGACGCCCTTCGAGGTGTCGCCGCCCTCCGGCGGCGCGGCCTCTATATCGTCCTACGCGTGCGCGTTCCGCGCGGACGACCGACAGCGACCGGTGACAGGAGTGGGCGATGAGCCGCGAACGGCTGACCGAGGACGAGATCACCGCGGGGCTGGCCGGCCTGCCGCACTGGACGCGCGAGGGCGGCACCGTCGTGCGCACCGCCGACGCCCCCGACTTCCCCGCCGCGATCCGGGTCGTCACCGCCGTGGCCGCCGTCGCCGAGGCGATGGACCACCACCCCGACATCGACATCCGCTGGCGCACCCTGCGCTTCGCCCTCTCCACCCACAGCGCCGGGGGCCTCACCGCCCTCGACCTCGACCTCGCCGCCCGGATCGACGAGGCACTGGCCGCCGAGTCGGCCGGCTAGGGGCCGGCGGAACCGTCCCCTCCGGGCCGCTCGGGTGCCGTTGCGGCGCCGTGAGATGCTGGCTGCCGCAGTGCAGGCGGTCGGGAGGGACGGAACGGATGGCGCAGGACCCCCTCGGCGACGGCCACCCGCAGCCCTGGTACCCGCAGCAGCCCGGCCACCCGCAGCAGACGGCCTGGCCCGGGCAGCCGGGGCACCCGGGGGAGCAGGGGCAGGGGCAGGGCCCCGACGTCCCCTACCTCCCGTACGACCCGTACCACCCCCACGACCGGCTGCCGCAGCAGCCCGACGTCTACGTCCCGGACGCGTACACCGCGTACGACGGGCCGCACCACCAGGACCAGTACGCGCCGTACGTGGTCGTCCCCCAGCAACCGGGCGGCGGCGACCTGTACGTGCCCGCCGGTGCCGAGTACACCGACGACGGCTACGTGCACCTGGAACCCGGGCCGGAGCCGGAGCCCGAGCCCGGACCCGAGCCCGCACCGGCCGCCGTACCGGCCCCCTCCCGGCGCGCCGGCCGCGGCGGGAAGGCCCGCGGCGGGAAGGCCCGTGGCGCCAGGACCCGCCCCGCCGCCGATGCCGGGACCACCCGCTACACCCCCGACCGCCGTGCCCTGCTGGTGCGCACCGGCGCCGGCCTCGCCGCGCTCGGCGTCCTGGTCGCGGCCGGCCTGACGGTGAGCGCCGAGGGCGGCGGCGCCTCCGCCGACGCCGCCGGCGACCCCGGCTTCAGCGCCGCCCACACCCGGACCTGGGCCGCCCGGGCCGAGGCCGCCGGGCCCGGCGGCGACGACACCCTCGTCGGCAGCTGGCTGCTCGACGGCGCGGTGGTGCGCGCCGACGCCACCGGCGTGCGCGCCTACGACCTGACCGACGGCAAGCCCGTCTGGGCCGTGGAGCCGCCCGCGGCCGGCGCCGTCCCGTGCGGTCTGTCACCGACCGTCAACCGGGCCGGCCTCGGCGCCGCGCTGTTCCGGCCCCAGGCCGACCCGAAGAGTCCGTGCTCCCTGGTCGCCGCCGTCGACACCAAGGACGGCCGGACGGCGTGGACCAAGCCGCTCACCGAGGCCAAGGGCGCCTACGGCGCACGCGTCGGCGTCACGGACGACAAGGTGATCGCGATCGGCGACAGCCACGCCGTCGCCTGGCAGTCCGCCGACGGCGGCGACGTCTGGCAGTACACCGGGCAGGGGAAGTTCTGCACCCTCTCCGGCGGCGTCTCCGGCACGACCGTCCTGGTGGCCAGCACCTGCGCCGACTCCGACCCCGTCGACCAGGCCGTGGCGCTGAACACCGCCGACGGCAAGGTCGCCTGGTGGCGCGGCCTGGAGAACCGGCCGAGGACGGCGACCGTGCTCTCGGCCGAGCCCCCCGTCGTCCTCACCACCGGCGAGAAGCCCGAGGACGACCGGGTGCTCGCCTGGGGCCCGGCCGGCGACCCCGCCGCCGAGATCCCGGTCGCCGACGCCGGGGGCCGGCTGGACGTCGCCCACGGATCGTTCTCGGCCACCCCCGGGGTCTTCTTCCACGAGCGCACGATGGTCACCACGGTCGCCACCCCCGCCTCGGCGAACGGCGCCGGCGGGCCGGTCGCAGTGGCCGGCTACGACCTGGACACCGGCAAGCAGCGCTGGCGGACCACCGCCCGGGAGAAGGGCGCCGCCCGGGCCGTCGGCGTGGACGGCGGCGCGCTGGTGGTCGCCGTCGACGAGCGCGTCGACCAGCCGGCGCACCTGAGCCGCTTCGCGCTGGACGGCGGGCAGGAGACGGCCGGCGGCGGCTTCCCGCCCGGCACCGGCTCGCTGCTGGTCTCCGGCCGGGTCCTGATCGGCGGCGGCAGCGTCGTCGCCGTCCCCGAGCACTCCACCAACTTCGGCACCGCGACGGGCTTCCGGGCGAAGGAGTGAACCCGGACCGGGCCGGGGACCGACCTCCCCGTCGGCCCCGGCCCGGTTCCCCCCGGTTCCCCCGGTTCCCTCGGCCCCGGCTTTCCGGGGCCCTCGGGCCGTCTCAGGCGGCGGACGGCGCGGGCGCGGCGACGGGCTGCACCGCCGGCAGCCAGTCGGCCAGCTCCCGCAGGTCCGAGACCCGCAGCCCCAGCGCCATCATCAGCGTCGCCTGCGGCGTCGGGACGAACGGCTTGCGGAGCAGCTTCATCCCCGCCTGCTCCGGCGTCCGGTCGGCCTTGCGCTGGTTGTCCTCCGCGCAGGCGGCCACCGTGTTCAGCCAGGTGTCCCCACCACCGCGCGACTTGGGCTGCAGGTGGTCCACCGTGGTGGCCCGCCGCCCGCAGTAGGCGCACAGGTGCTGGTCCCGGACGAGCACCCCGCGGCGCGACCACGGAGCCTGTTGTCGGAACGGCACCCGTACGTACCGCTGGAGTCTGATCACCCGCGGCACCGGTACGGTCACCCCGGTCCCGCGCATGGTGCGCAGGGGGTGGGCCTGCTCGACCACGGCCTTGTCCTGGAGGACCAGGACCACGGCACGCTGGAGCGACACCGTCGTCAGCGGCTCGTAGCTTGCGTTCAGAACCAGCGTGCTGCGCACCTCGGCCACCCTTCCGCGGGCGTGCCGCGGCGGCACGACCGTCCTTACACACGTCACTGCCGCCGCGCGGCGGTGGGACCACTGTGAAGGGGCTCCCCGCCGTCGAACAACGGAATTTCCGGTGTCACGGAGGGGCATGACCACGTCGTGACCGTGGCCGGTCCGGCGCGTCCGCGCCAATCCGGCGAAAACTCGCTGGCCGTGACCGCGTAGGCTCTACAACGCTGGAGTCGTCCCGCACCGGGGCCCGGCCGAACCGGGCCCGCACCGGGCGGGACGCCCGACCGAAGGAGAAGCGTGACCGTGACGGACATCGTCGACGAGCTGCGGTGGCGTGGGCTGATCGCCCTGTCCACCGACGAGGACGCACTGCGCAAGGCGTTCGCGGACGGCCCGGTCACGTTCTATTGCGGCTTCGACCCGACGGCCCCCAGCCTGCACCTCGGCAACCTGGTCCAGATCCTCACCATGCGCCGCATCCAGCAGGCGGGGAACCTCCCGCTCGGCCTGGTCGGCGGTGCCACCGGCCTGATCGGCGACCCGAAGCCCACCGCCGAGCGCGTGCTCAACGACCCCGAGACGGTGGCCGGCTGGGTGGAGCGCCTGCGCGGGCAGATCTCCCGGTTCCTCGACTTCGAGGGCCCGTACGCGGCGCGCATGGTCAACAACCTGGACTGGACCTCCGGGATGTCCGCGATCAGCCTGCTGCGCGACGTGGGCAAGTACTTCCGGGTCAACAACATGATCGCCAAGGAGGCCGTGGCCCGACGGCTCAACTCCGACGCGGGCATCAGCTACACCGAGTTCAGCTACCAGATCCTCCAGGGCATGGACTACCTGGAGCTGAACCGCCGCTACGGCTGCACCCTGCAGACCGGCGGCAGCGACCAGTGGGGCAACCTCACCGCCGGCACGGACCTCATCCGCAAGGCCGACGGCAAGTCCGTGCACGCGCTGGCCACGCCGCTGATCGTCAAGGCCGACGGCACCAAGTTCGGCAAGACGGAGTCCGGCACGGTCTGGCTCGACCCCGAGCTGACCACCCCGTACGCCTTCTACCAGTTCTGGCTGAACGCGGACGACCGGGACGTCCCCAACTTCCTGCGGATCTTCAGCTTCCGCTCGAAGGAGGAGATCGAGGAGCTGGAGCGCGAGACCACCGAGCGCCCGGCCGCCCGCCTCGCCCAGCGTGCCCTCGCCGAGGAGCTGACCACCCTGGTGCACGGTGCCGACCAGTACGAGCGCGCGGTCGCCGCCTCCAAGGCATTGTTCGGCCAGGGCGACCTCGCCGACCTGGAGGCACCCACCCTGACCGCCGCGCTCGCCGAGGTCCCGAAGGCCGCGGTCACCGAGCTCCAGTCGGTCGTCGACCTGCTGGTCGCCGTCGGACTCTCCCCGAGCCGTTCGGCCGCGCGCCGGACGATCAAGGAGGGCGGCGCCTACCTCAACAACGTCAAGGTGACGGACGAGGAAGCGGTGCCGGCCGAGACCGATCTGCTGCACGGTCGCTGGCTGGTTCTGCGCCGCGGCAAGCGCAACTTGGCCGCGGCCGAGCTGACCAAGTGATCGAACTGGCCGTGATGGCCGAAACGCAAGGCCGCTGACCTGCGGCTTTACCCATCAGGGGCGGGATCCAGCCGGATCCCGCCCCTGATGTTTGACGATGTCCTCCAGGTGGCCTAGTGTTGAACGAGTCGCTGAAGCGGCCACCCACTCAGCGCGTCACGCTCACAGCATGAATTTCGAGTGACACTCGGAATGCGCTAATGTGGAGGGCGTCGCGGAAAGTGACACCGACCAGTTCGGGAAATCGGATGAATGAAACTCCGGAAAACGGAGCGGAAAGCATCTGGTAAGCTGGAAACACGAAAGAACGAAGCGCCCGGAGGGCCGGTGTGAAAGCCGCCCGATGGAAGCGTCCGTTCCTTGAGAACTCAACAGCGTGCCA
>NZ_JBHYUU010000312.1:0-5736 GCF_042749955.1 Kitasatospora sp. NPDC059462
ACACCTACAACATCACCATCACCGACTAACACCCACACACCCACACACACCTAAACACCCGACGGTCCTGCCCACCCACACAGGACCGTCGGGCCTCCCTTTCCGACCGCACAATGCCTCGGCGGATCGGGCTGCGGGATCAGAAGAATGCGGTCTGTTCGGCTCCGCTCGTTCCGGCGAGTGCGCGTTCGTGGTCCAGCAGCCGGCGCTTACGGTGGAGGCCGCCCCCGTAGCCCGTCAGGCTTCCGTCCGAACCGACCACCCGATGGCAGGGCACGATCACGCCGATGGGGTTCTTTCCGTTGGCCAGCCCGACCGCCCGCGCCGACGTCGGACACCCGATGTACCGGGCCAGCTCCCCGTACGTCCACGTCTGCCCGCACGGGATGTCGCACAAGGCCGTCCACACCCGCTTCTGGAACTCCGTCCCGTGGAACTCCAGCGGCAGGTCGAACGCATCGCACCGGCCCGCGAAGTACTCCCCCAACTGCCGCACGGTCTCCCCGAACGGCTCCGCCTCCGCCCCCTCCAACCGGCACCCGAACGAGGACTCCGCCGGCCGGTGCCGCTGACCCTCCATGTACAGACCCACCAACCGGCCGCTCTCCCCGACCAACGTCAACACCCCATACGGACTCTCCACCACCGTATGAACACGTGACAGCGGCACCCCACGTACCACCACGAACCACCTCGATCCGAAACGCGGAAACAAACCCATACGCACCACCAGCATGACCACCCCACCCACGCCCCAGCTGGCGGAAAACCGACACCGTCCTTGCGGGGTCACCTGGTTGGGATCAGTCGTCGAACCACACGACGAGACGCACGTTGTCGTCGCCGTGCTGTGCTGCGAGTGCCCGCATGGCCTTCCAGACGGGTTGCCACTCGCCGGTTTCGGTGACGGCGTCCCCGCGGCGGATGGTGGCGGACCTGTAGAGCGTGTCCCCGACGAGCCACTCGCTTCCTTCGGGCCACTCCCGGATCTCGCCCCTCTCAAGGCCGACGGCCTCGGCGAAGGCCGGGCTCCAGGCGGACTTGCCCGTCATCCTGAGCCCGTCCGGGGTCCGGTGGTACTGGTGGAGCCGGCTGTCGGGCTTCACGGCAGGTTCGTTCCAGTCGACCGCCTTCACCTCGGCCCACGTGATCCAGGTGGTGCTGTGCACGGCGTCCTCGCCCTGCCATTCGGCCAGTTGCCCGAGGCGGGCGCGCACGGTGGCCGAGACGTCGGCGGGCAGGCCCCGGGAGGCGGCCAAGGGGCGGAAGTTCGCGTAGTTGCGGACCCCGAAGAGACAGCCGAAAGCGTCGTAGTCGCGGCCGCCGTAGAGGGAATCGAGGTCCTGGGCAGTGGACCAGGTCGGCTCCCGGTGGTCCTGTGGCGCCCGGAATTCGAGGAAACCGCTGATGTCTGTACCCATGCCAGGGATTATTCAGACCGCGTCAACCGATTTCACCCGCCTGCACCGGAGCGGAGGTCTCGTCCGGGTCCTGCGGTCTGGTCCTCAGGCGGCCCCGGGCGGCCCGGCGCCGGAGGCGGCGTTGTTCCGCGGCCGCCCAGCGGCCGGCGCGGGCCGGGTCCAGCGGGGTGCCGTGGCCGACGTGGAGGCGGGTGGGCCTGAGGTCGAGCATCGCGCGGAGGCTGGCGAGGTTGGCGAGCGGGTCGTCGTGGAAGGGCGGGTTGGCGGGGCGGCCCTGGATGAACCCCATGAAGGAGTTGGCGATGAGGTCGCCCGCCACCAGGTCGCCGTCGTCGGTGAGGACGGCGACGGAACCGGCGGTGTGGCCCGGGGTGGGGATGATGCGGCCGTCGATACCGAAGTCCGCGAGGCGGCTCTCGCCGTGGACGAGGATGTCGGGCTCGAAGGGTTCGGTGGGTTCGTGGAGCTTCGGGTTGCGGGCCATGAGCCGTCCCATCGGTCCGGTGGGCAGGTACGGCTCGCGGACCCGGCCGGTGCGGTAGGGGCCCAGGTCGGCGGCGTGCGCGGCGATCGGGGCGCCGGTGAGGCGGCGCAGCTCGGCGGCGGACCCGAAGTGGTCGATGTGACCGTGGGTGACGACGAGGAGCCGGACGTCCTGCGGGTCGACGCCGTGGGCGGCGACTTGGTCGACGATGCGCCGGCCGCTGCCGGGGGTCCCGGCGTCGACGAGGACCGGGTGGCGGCCGAGCAGGAGGTAGGCGTTGACGGCGTGCCGGCCCAGGACAGGGATCGGGATGACCTTGGTACGGGACAAGGGAGTTGCTCCTGGGGAGTGCGGGTGGGGTGCCCGGCAGGTGGGGTGCTCGGCAGGTGGCGTGGCTCAGCGAGCGGTGGCGTGCGGCCGGAAGCGGCGGCGGTACTCGGCCGGGGTGGCGCCGAGGCGGCGGCGGAAGGCCCGGTGCAGGGTCTCCACCGAGCCGAGCCCGCTGGCGGCCGCGATGTCGGGCAGGCTGCGCGCGGACTCTTCGAGGAGACGGCGGGCCGCCTCCACCCGGACCGCCTCCAGGTAGCCGGCCGGGGTGCGGCCGGTGCAGTCGCGGAAGACCCGGGTGAAGTGGCGCACGCTGAGGTGCATCCGGGCGGCCATCGCTTCGACCGGGATCCGTTCGGCGAGGTTGTCGTCGATCCAGCGGCGGAGTTCGTCGATGCGGTCGTCGGTGCTGCTCTGGAGGGAGAGCGGCACGCTGAACTGGGTCTGTCCGCCGGGGCGTTTGACGTACATGACCATGGCGCGGGCGGCGTCGAGGGCGACCGCCGGCCCGTGGTCCTCGGCCACCATGGCGAGGGCGAGGTCCAGGGCGGCGGTCACGCCCGCGCAGGTCCAGATCCGCCCGGCCCGGATGAAGATCGGTTCCGGGTCGACGTCGACGTCCGGGTACTGCGCGGCCAGCTGACCGGCGGTCAGCCAGTGGGTGGTGGCGGGCAGGCCGCTGAGGAGTCCGGCCTCGGCGAGCAGGTGGACGCCGGCGCACACACCGCCGACCCGGCGGGGGGGCGCGGCCGCCTCGGGCAGGACCGCGACGACGTCCCGGTCGACGACGGCAGGGTTGTGGCCGTCGTCGCCGTCCATGGCGCCGGCCACCAGGAGGGTGTCGACGCCCGCGCCCACCTCGGCCAGCGACCGCCCGGCGACCAGGCTGATCCCCGCGGCCGTGGGCAGCGGGCCGCTCCGCGCGGCGGCGATCTCGACCCGGTAGGCGGGCGCGTCGCCTCCGACCAGCCGGGAGGCGACGGAGAACACCTCTGCGGGGCCGGTCACCTCCAGCAGTTCGACTCCGGGAAACGCGGCGATGACGACGGTACGCGGTTCGGGCATACCTCGATCCTTGCGCCGCCCGGAGCGCGTCCGCAACGCCGGGGTTCTGTCACATCCGGCCAAGGGTCCCGATGGCCCGGTGGTGTGCGCGGCGTCACACCGCGTGCTCGCCAGGAACCTGCGGCGGAGTCCCGGCGGACGAAGGCCTCCCGTCCCGGCGCCCCGACGCGTGGCGGGGGGGGGCGGCGGGACGGGAGGCCTGCGGGCCCGGGGAGCCGGTCCCGGCGGCCCGAACCGGACCGCCGGCGGAGCGGTGCTCAGCTCACACAGGTGACGATGACCTGCCAGTATCCGGGCGAGATCAGCTCGTTCTCCTGGCTGCACTGGTCATCGGTGTAACCCGCGGCGTGCGCGGCGGCCCAGGCCCGGGGGGCGGCGTAGGTCGGGTTGACGCCGTAGGCCTTGAAGTACCTGATCGTGGCGGCCGACGCACTGGTCGTGACACCCGCGAGGCCGAGCAGGGCCGCCGTCGTGAGGGTGACGGTGGCGACGCGGCGAGGAAGCGAACCCATGGCTGTGCTCCACATTCTCTGGTGGATCGCGTGGGACTCCGGCACGTGCAATTTCACTGCGAACAGGGACTGTAGCAACTCATGTGACGGTCCGACAGGTGTGCGACAGGTGATCGTGACCGGGGCCCGACAACACCTGTGACGCGGCGCGGCGGCGGCACGGCGGTGACTGATGGTGCGCGGGGGACCACGGACGGAACGGGTGCGGGCGGCGCCGGGGGCGGACCGAATCCGGAGCGGATCCAGGCAAAGTAGGATGAACAGCTCACGCGCTACGCGCGAAGAGTTCCATAAATATCCGATTTGCCCATTTTCATCTCCCGCTTCCCCACGCACGGAGCCACCCTCATGGACAACCCGTCCACCGTCGACACCGGCGGCGCGATAGAGACGCGCGGCATCGAGCCCGTCCCGGACCACGAGCGCCGGGGCACGGTCCGCGAGCTCTTCCCGACCTGGGTCGCGGCGAACATCAGCGTCCTGCTGCTCACCATGGGTGCGGCCCTGGTGGTGTTCAACCGGCTGAACTTCTGGCAGGTCCTGATCGTCGCCGCGTGCGCCGCGGTCGTCTCCTTCGGCCTGGTCGGGCTGCTGTCGGTCTCCGGCAAGTGGGGCGGGGCACCGGGCGCCACGCTCTCCCGGGCGGCCTTCGGCGTGCGCGGCAACCTGTTCCCCGGCGCGATCCTCTGGGTCGCCCGGTTCGGCTGGGAGACGATCAACGCCGTCACCGGTGCCTACGCCGTGCTGACCGTCCTCGACCTGCTCTTCGGCGTGCGGAGCAACACCGCGCTGATCGTCGTCACGCTCGTCGCCTTCGTCGCCTGCACCTTCCTGGTCTCCGGCATGGGCCGCAAGGCGCTGAACCTCTGCAGCACCTGGTCGACGTACCTCTTCGGCGTCTTCAGCATCCTGGTCCTGGGCTACCTGCTCGCGACCATCCACTGGAGCGAGGTGTTCGCCAGGCCCGCCGGCACCACCGCGATGATGATCGCCGGCATCGGGACCATCGCGGCCGGCGGCATCAGCTGGGTCCCCACCGGTCCCGACTTCGCCCGTTACCTGCCGCACAGCGCCTCCGGCCGGAAGATCGCCGGTGTGACGGTCTCCGGGGCCGGTCTGGTGATGGTGCCGATGGTGCTGATGGGCGCCGTGATGGCGGTCGCCTCCCCCGGCCTGGCCGAGGCCGCCGACCCGGTCTCCTTCCTCGGCGACCTGCTGCCGACCTGGCTGGCCGTGCCCTACCTGCTGACCGCGGTCGTGGGCATGCTGCTGATCAACAGCCTCTCCATGTACTCGGCCGGCTTCACCGCGCAGACCATGGGCGTGAAGCTGCCGCGCGCCCTGGCCGTCAGCATCAACGCCGTGATCTCGCTCGTCGCGGGCCTGCTGCTGATGCTGGTCGCCAAGAGCTTCCTCGGCTCCTTCATCACCTTCCTGACCCTGCTCGCCGTCTCCTTCTCCGCCTGGATCGGCGTCTACGCGGTGGACATGTTCCGCCGCCGCTCGCGCACGGTGCGCTACGACGCCGCCGCGCTGATGGACACCGGCAGGACCAGCCGCTACTGGTACAAGGGCGGCTTCTGCTGGCAGGCGATGACGGCCTGGGCCCTCGCGCTGCTGACCGGCCTCGCCTTCACCAGCTGCGACTGGTTCGCGGGACCCCTGTCCGACACCCCCGTCGGCACGTACGGACTCGCCTGGGCGGCGACCATCGTGATCTCCGCGCTGATCATGGCCGTCCTCCCCACCCCGCGGGAGAACGCCCGCGGCGCCGCCGAGCAGCCGGCCGCGCCGCGGACGGAGCACGCGGAGCGGGTCACCGTCTGACCGCACGACGCCAGGTCCGCCACCCGGGCCGGGCGTCCGTCGAGAGCCCGCCGGCGGTCCGCCGGCGGGCTCTTCGCGTAATGTCCCCGCAGGTCGGCGG
>NZ_JBHYUU010000313.1:0-5674 GCF_042749955.1 Kitasatospora sp. NPDC059462
ACCGCCGGTGACGTCGGTGCCCTCGGCGTCGTCCGCCTCACCGACGCCGTTGACCGCCCGCGCGGTCTCCGGTCTGGGCGCCTCGGCGGCCGGACGCGACGCGAGGGACGGCGACAGCGCCATCCCGCCGGTGGTCCGGAACAGCTCGTCGGCACCCGGGAGACTCACTCGGCGGGGCGGCACCGGTCGAGCACCTCCCTGGCGAGCTGGCGGTAGGCGGCGGCGCCGACCGAATTGGTCGCGTACGTCGTGATCGGTTCGCCGGCGACGGTGGTCTCCGGGAAGCGCACGGTCCGCCCGATGACGGTGTGGAAGACGTGGTCGCCGAACGCCTCGACGACGCGCGCCAGCACCTCGCGGCTGTGCACGGTGCGCGAGTCGTACATGGTGGCGAGGATGCCGTCCAGCCGCAGCTCGGGGTTGAGCCGCTCGCAGACCTTCTCGATGGTCTCGGTGAGCAGCGCGACGCCGCGCAGCGCGAAGAACTCGCACTCCAGCGGCACGATGACGCTGTGAGCGGCCGTCAGCGCGTTGACCGTCAGCAGGCCCAGCGAGGGCTGGCAGTCGATGATGACGTAGTCGTAGTCGGGCAGCAGCGGCTTCAGGGCGCGCGCCAGCGCGGACTCCCGGGCGACCTCGCTGACCAGCTGCACCTCGGCGGCGGAGAGGTCGATGTTGGACGGCAGCAGGTCCATGCCGGGCACGGCGGTCTTGAGCAGCACCTCGTCGGCCGTCAGCCCGCGCTCCATCAGCAGGTTGTAGACGGTGACGTCGAGTTCCATCGGGTTGACGCCGAGGCCGACGGAGAGGGCACCCTGGGGGTCGAAGTCGACGAGCAGCACGCGGCGGCCGTACTCGGCGAGCGCCGCGCCCAGGTTGATGGTCGACGTGGTCTTGCCGACGCCGCCCTTCTGGTTGCACATCGCGATGATCTGCGCGGGGCCGTGCTCGGCCACCGGCGCGGGGATCGGGAAGTAGGGCTGGGGGCGCCCGGTGGGGCCGATCCGCTCGCGGCGCTGGCGGGCGGCGTCGGGGGCGAGCGTGGCCGCGTACTCCGGGTCCGGCTCGTACTCGGCGTCGGGGTCGTCGTAGGCGCCGTAGGCGAACTCGCCGTAGGCCAGGCCGTGGGCCGGCAGTTCGGCGTCGTAGTCGGTCACCGTGGTCACCTGTGCTGTGTTCTGGCGTGCTTCGAAAGTACGGAGAGCGACCGAGCCGACCTCGGCCGAGCCCACGGAGGGCTGCCTGGCCCCGGACTCCTCACTCGGCTGGCCGGCGGTGTGCGCCGCCAGTCCTGGCTGACCACCCCCGGGAGCAAATGTCGACTCATTCACAAGTCGTCTTACCTCCTTGGGCATCCAGGACTCTATGTCGATTCGTCAGCGTGGCAGCATGCCGACGGTTTGCGACTCTAGGCCGTTCAAGGCGTTCGCAGCAACACAATCCACGGTAGTGGGCAGGATGTGTCGACGATCGGGCGACCCTCTGTCAAGGGATCCGAGGCGCCCTGACTCCGGGCTTTCCGGGGTCGGGTGATACGACCGACGGAAATTGACGACAGAGCGACCCGCACCCTCCGCCCCCGATGTCATCACCGGATTCACCCCTCGTTCACACGGCGGCCGGGCGCCCTCGGTGACCCCCCGTGCACGGGCACGGCGAAGCCCCCGGCCCGGAGGAAACCGGGCCGGGGGCAACGCACGTCACACTCAGGCGAGCACGGACTCCAGGGAGACCGACTCCAGGCCGAAGGCCTCGGCGACGGCGGCGAAGGTGATCTGGCCCTCGTGCACGTTCAGGCCCTTGGCCAGCGCGGCGTCGCGGCGCAGCGCCTCCTTCCAACCGCGGTTGGCCAGCTCGACGACGTACGGCAGCGTCGCGTTGGTCAGCGCGTAGGTGGAGGTGTTCGGGACGGCGCCCGGCATGTTGGCCACGCAGTAGAAGACCGAGTTGTGGACCTTGAAGGTCGGGTCGGCGTGCGTGGTGGCGTGCGAGTCCTCGAAGCAGCCGCCCTGGTCGATGGCGATGTCGACGAGCACGGAGCCCGGCTTCATGCGGGAGACCAGCTCGTTGGTGACGAGCTTCGGGGCCTTGGCGCCCGGGATCAGCACGGCGCCGATGACCAGGTCGGCCTCGACGACGGCCTTCTCCAGCTCGAAGGCGTTGGACATGATGGCCTTGATCTTCGTACCGAAGATCTTGTCGGCCTCGCGCAGCTTGTTGATGTCGCGGTCCAGCAGGGTCACGTCGTAGCCCATGCCGATGGCGATGGTGGCCGCGTGCCAGCCGGAGACGCCGCCGCCGATGACGACGGCCTTGGCCGGGTGGGTGCCGGGCACGCCGCCGGGCAGGGTGCCGCGGCCGCCGGCCGGACGCATCAGGTGGTACGAGCCGACCTGCGGGGCCAGGCGGCCCGCGACCTCGGACATCGGGGCGAGCAGCGGCAGGGCGCCGTTGGCGAGCTGCACGGTCTCGTACGCGATGGCGGTGGTGCCGGAGGCGAGCAGCGCGTCGGTGCCGGGCCGGTCGGCCGCCAGGTGGAGGTAGGTGAAGAGGGTCTGGCCCTTGCGCAGGCGGTGGTACTCCTCCGCGATGGGCTCCTTGACCTTCAGCACCAGGTCCGCGGTGGCCCACACCTCGTCGGCGGTGGGGAGGATGGTGGCACCGGCGGCCACGTACTCCTCGTTCGGGATCGAGGAGCCGACACCGGCGTTGTCCTCGATGTAGACCTCGTGTCCGTTGCGGACCAGCTCATGCACACCGGCAGGCGTGATGGCCACGCGGTACTCGTGGTTCTTGACCTCGCGGGGGATGCCGACCTTCACGGCTAAACACGTCCTCTTGCCATGGGGGTCCCTACCGGAGAAGACCGGCGGGCGACGCGCACGGGGGGAAGCCTCCGGAAGACACCGGGGCACGGATCGCTGCGCGACTGAGTTCGAGTGTAATGAAGCCCAGGCGGCCTGTCAGCCTTCCAAAGTGAATAAATCTGCCGGAGACATTGGCAGGTTCGTAGGCTTCCCGCGTGATCTTCCTGCCAAAGGGCACCGTCCGGGCATCTTCGACAATACTCCCGAAACGCCCGCTACCACCCGGCCAGGACGCGTTCCCGCAGGTCCGCGAGGGCGCCGCCGACGGCCTCCCGGCCGCGCTCGTCGCCGATCCGGCGCAGCACCGCGAGGGACGCCCGGTACTCCCGCTCGGCCTCCTCGAAGCGGCGCTGGGCGGTGTGCGCCTCGGCGACCCGGGCCAGCAGCCGGGCCTCGGCGGCGTGGTCCCCCATCGACTGCCGCAGGCCCAGCGCCCGGCCGTACCAGTCGGCGGCGCGCACCGCGTCCCCGAGCGCCCGGTGGCAGCCCGCCGCGCCCTCCAGCGCGCGGGCACAGAGCGCCTCGTCGTCGGCGCCCCGGGCGTGCTCCAGGGCGGCCCGGTAGCGGCCCAGGGCCGGTTCCCAGCGGCCGGCGGCGGCCTGGAGGTCCCCCAGGTTGAGCAGCGCGGCGGAGGCCCGGCGCGGGCGGCCGTGCCGCTCGGCCACGGTCAGCACCAGCTCGTGCAGCTGGAAGAGGTCGGCCGGGGCGGCGGCGCCGGTCAGCGGCAGCGCCCGCAGCAGCGCGGTGACCAGCCGGCCGGCCGAGCCGTCGAGGTCGCCCTGGCCGATCGCGTCGGCGACCGCGCCGAGCAGCAGGTCGCGCTCGCCCAGCAGCCACTGCCGGGCGTGCGCGGCGGACCTCAGCCGCAGCGGGCCGGGCAGCGGGTCCGGTCCGGGGCCGGCGGCGGGGTCCAGCAGCGCCCGGGCGGACTCGGCGAGCCGGACCAGCCGCTCCAGCAGCCGGGCCCGGGCCAGCTCGATCTCGGCGGGCCGGTCGTCCCGCTCGCGCAGCCGCACCAGCCGGGGGTGCAGCCGGCCGGGGACGCGGTAGCGGGCGGTGCCGTCGGGGGCCGGCGGCTCCTCGGTGAGCAGCTCCCGCTCGGCGAGCGCGGCCAGCGTCCCGGCGGCCTCCGGGGCCGGGCAGCCGACCAGCGCGGAGGCGGTGCGCAGGTCCGCGCACTGGGCGGGGGCCAGGGTGAGCGCGCGCAGCATCCGCGCCTGCGCGGCGGACAGGCCCGCGTAGGCGAGGGTGAAGGCGCCGACCAGCGGGTCGTTGTCCGGCACCGGGACGGGCTCGGCGGGCTCCGGTGCGGGCCGCACCCAGGCGGCCGGGTCGCGGGCCGGCTCGGCCGGGGGCGCCGCGACGGGCTCCGGCCCGGTGGCCTTCGGGGCCTCCGCCTTCGGGGCGGCCGGGCCGCTCCCCTTCCTCTTCTTCTTCGCCGGCACCGCGTTCGCGGGCCGCGCGGCCGGCGCGGGCTTCGCCTCCTCGACGGGCTTGCCCGCCTTCGCCTCCGCCCCGGCCCCGGCAGTGGCCGTGGCAGCGGCGGCGGAGGCCTCGGCGACGGCCCGCGGCGCGGAGGCCTCGGCGACGGCCCGCACCAGTTCCTTCGCCGCCTCCGTCACCGCCAGCTCGGGAGTGCCGCGCAGCCGCCCCGCCATCAGCCGCAGCGCCGCCGGCTGGGAGCCGCAGGCCTCCGCCAGGTCCGCCCCGCCGACCGGGTCGCAGCCGATCCTGGTCCCCCCGACCAGGTCGCCGAGCAGTTCGAGGGCCGCCGGACGGTCCAGCCCGCCGAGGATGACCGGGTCGATGTCCTCGATGCCGGTGAGCGGTCCGGCGGTGGTGGCGAGCACCAGGCAGCCCGGCTCGTCCGCGAGCAGCGGCCACAGCTGCCCGGCGTCCCGGACGTCGTCCAGCAGCAGCAGGGCCCGCCGCCCGGCCAGCGCCGCGCGCAGCGCCACGCAGGCCGGATCGTCCCGGCCGTCCTCGACGGCACCGGGCAGCGGGACGCCGGCGGTGTCCACGCCGAGCTGTTCCATGAGCCGGCGGGCGACCCGCGCGGGCGGCACCCGGCCGCCGTCGGGGGCGGACAGCCGGGCGAAGAGCACGCCGTCGGGGTACTGGGCGGCCACGGTGACGGCGAACCGCACGGCCAGCGCGGTCCGGCCCGAACCGGGCCGGCCGGCCAGCACCAGGACGGTGCTGCGGCCCTCCGCCGGGCGCGCGGCGGCGGCCCGGAGCGCGGCCAGCTCGGTGCGCCGGCCCACGAACAGGGCGGGGCCGGCCGGCAGCCGGTCCAGCCCGGGAACGCGCTCGGCGGACGCGCCGGCCCCGGCCTCCATCGTCACCGTCTTCCTAGCCACCCGTGCCACTCCCGACCTCGCCCGCACTCCCGGAGGCGGCCCGCAGCGGACGCCCCGTCTGCGAAGCGTAGTTCGGCGACCCGCTCCGGCCGAGGTGACATCCGGTCGTACGTATCGGCAAATCACCCCGCCGGCCGAAGCCCGACCCGGAACCGCCGGCCCGACCCGGGGCGCGGCCCCGCGAGCGAACAGCACACGCGCACCGATGCCGCCCACCCGAGCACCCCCGCGAGCGAGCCGAAGGGGCGCGCCGGTGCCGAAAGCGAGGAGCGACCATCGACCGACGAAGGAGGGAGTGCCGGAGCGACGAGCGTCGGCACCGGCACGAGGCGCCCCGGAGGCGAGCCGAGCCCTAGAAGGCTGATGAAGATGTTGGGTTCTGGCCCCACTGCGTGAGCGGTGGGGCCAGACTCGTTTCCGTGGCGATGGGGGAATGGGCCGGGGAGA
>NZ_JBHYUU010000314.1:0-5642 GCF_042749955.1 Kitasatospora sp. NPDC059462
CGTCCGTTCCCGGGGCCACCCGCCGTTCGACGGCGTGATCCGTCAGCCGAGCCAGCCGAGCAGAGGCAGCGGGACCCCGAACGCCTCCAGGTCCCCGCGGTCCACCGCGTACGTCGGCACGGTCAGGCTGCTGTCCGGCAGCCAGTCGGCGCCGAAGCCGGCCGGCCGGTACCAGTCAGTGCCGTAGTAGCCGTGAGGGTGGCCGTGCCCGTGACCGGGCGGCTCCTCGGGGCACGGCGGCAGACACCGGGCGAGCGCGGACGACGGCCCGGTGGTCACCGGCCTGCCGTCCGGACCGGAGCCGGACGCGCTGACCGTGTTGGTGGTGTCCCCGGTGATCAGGCTGGAGCAGTAGAACATCACGGTCTGCCCCGGCGCCAGGGTGAACGTCCCGGCCGCCGTCTCGCAGGAGACCTCCTGCGGGTCGCTCAGCGTGATGCCGGTGATGTCCGTCGCCCCGGTGTTGGTCACCGTGATCCGCCAGTGTGCCACGCACTGGTCCGGGTAGCAGGGGTCCTCGGAGGAATCGCCCTTGTGCAGGGTCGCCTCCTTGCCCCACGGCCCGGAACCGCCCTGGCCGC
The DNA here is from genome assembly GCF_042749955.1 of Kitasatospora sp. NPDC059462. Taxonomy (NCBI): domain Bacteria; kingdom Bacillati; phylum Actinomycetota; class Actinomycetes; order Kitasatosporales; family Streptomycetaceae; genus Kitasatospora; species Kitasatospora sp. NPDC059462. The sequence continues at coordinate 582 of NZ_JBHYUU010000314.1, forward strand.
AGTCGCGGTCCTTCTCGGGGAGGCAGACCTCCTTGTCGATGGTCATCGACGGCGTACCCGGCGTCGTCACGTCGACGGTCGCCTCGGACGGCGGCGTCGTGATCGGGCCACTCGGGCCGGGGAAGGTCGCCGTCACGGAGTTGACGGTGTGCTGGGTGACGTTCGCCAGACTGCAGAACACCTGACGCGACGCGCCCACCGCGAGGTCGAACGTCCCGGCAGCGGTCACGCAGGACGGCGAGACACTGTCCGCCAACGTGATCCCCGTGACCGGCACCGTCCCGGTGTTCGTCACCGTGATCCGCCAGTACGCCGTCGCACCCGACGCCACCGTCGTAGCCTTCGCCCACGGACCCGGACCACCCTCGGCACAATCAGCCGCATTCGCCGAAGTACAAACCTCCTTGTTGATACCCAGCGAAGGAGTCACCGGCGGCGTCACATCGACCGTCGCCTCCGACGGCGGCGTCGTGATCGGACCACTCGGGCCGGGGAAAGTAGCCGTCACCGAGTTGACGGTGTGCTGCGTGACATTCGCCAGACTGCAGAACACCTGACGCGACGCGCCCACCGCGAGGTCGAACGTCCCGGCGGCCGTCACGCAGGACGGCGAGACACTGTCCGCCAACGTGATCCCCGTGACCGGCACCGTCCCGGTGTTCGTCACCGTGATCCGCCAGTACGCCGTCGCACCCGACGCCACCGTCGTGGCCTTCGCCCACGGACCCGGGCCACCCTCGGCGCAATCAGCCGCATTCGCCGAAGTACAGACCTCCTTGTTGATGCTCACCGACGGAACAACCGGCGTCACATCGACCGTCGCCTCCGACGGCGGCGTCGTGATCGGACCACTCGGGCCGGGGAAAGTAGCCGTCACCGAGTTGACGGTGTGCTGCGTGACATTCGCCAGACTGCAGAACACCTGACGCGACGCACCCACCGCCAGGTCGAACGTCCCGGCAGCGGTCACGCAGGACGGCGAGACACTGTCCGCCAACGTGATCCCCGTGACCGGCACCGTCCCGGTGTTCGTCACCGTGATCCGCCAGTACGCCGTCGTCCCCGACGCCACCGTCGTAGCCTTCGCCCACGGACCCGGACCACCCTCGACGCAATCAGCCGCATTCGCCGAAGTACAAACCTCCTTGTTGATGCTCACCGACGGAACAACCGGCGTCACATCGACCGTCGCCTCCGACGGCGGCGTCGTGATCGTCTCCCCGCCCGGACCCGGGAACGACGCCGTCACGGAGTTGACGGTGTGCTGGGTGACGTTCGTCAGATCACAGAACACCTGGTGAGAAGCGCCCACCGCCAGATCGAACGTCCCCGCAGCGGTCACGCACGACGGCGAGACACTGTCCGCCAACGTGATCCCCGTGACCGGCACCGTCCCGGTGTTCGTCACCGTGATCCGCCAGTACGCCGTAGCACCCGACGCCACCGTCGTGGCCTTCGCCCACGGACCCGGACCACCGTCGACGCAGTCGGCGGCGTCGGCCGAGGTGCAGACCTCCTTGTTGATGCTCAGCTCCGGGAGCGGCGGCGGTGTCACGTCCACCGTCGCCTCCGACGGCGGCGTGGTGACCGTCTCCCCGCCCGGACCCGGGAACGACGCCGTCACGGTATTCACCGTGTGCTGGGTGACGTTCGTCAGATCACAGAACACCTGGTGAGAAGCGCCCACCGCCAGGTCGAACGTCCCCGCAGCGGTCACGCAGGACGGCGAGACACTGTCCGCCAACGTGATCCCCGTGACCGGCACCGTCCCGGTGTTCGTCACCGTGATCCGCCAGTACGCCGTAGCACCCGACGCCACCGTCGTGGCCTTCGCCCACGGACCCGGGCCGCCGATGGCACAGTCGGCGGCGTCGGCCGAGGTGCAGACCTCCTTGTCGATCGCCAGCGACTGCACGTCCACGATCGCCTCGGACGGCGGCGTGGTGATCGTCTCCCCGCCCGGGCCCGGGAAGGACGCCGTCACGGTGTTCACCGTGTGCTGGGTGACGTTCGTCAGATCGCAGAACACCTGATGGGACGCGCCCACCGCGAGATCGAACGTCCCCGCGGCGTCCACGCACGACGGCGAGACGCTGTCCTCCAGCGTGATCCCGGTGACCGGGACGGTCCCGCTGTTGGTCACCGTGATCCGCCAGTACGCCGTGGCGCCGGGGAGCAGCGTCGCGTTCTTCGCCCAGGGGCCGGGGCCTCCGTCGACGCAGTCGGCCGCGTTCGCCGAGGTGCAGACCTCCTTCTCGACCTTCAGCTGCGGCGCGCACTCCGGTCCCGGGGTCACCTGGAGGGTGACGGTGTTGGAGGTGACGGGGGTCCCGCCGTTGGTGACGGCGGACGCCTGGTCGGTGATCGAGGTGACGGCGCAGTCCGTGGCGACGGTGGTCCGGTAGCAGATCTGCGGGGCGTCACCGACGAAGGTCACCTGCATCACCGGGTGGTTGTCCGGGGTGAAGGAGGCGCCGCTGACGAGGTCGATGTTGCCGATCACCTGGATCGGCTGGTCGGCGATCGGGACGGAGGAGATGTCCGCCGTGCCCGTGGCCGGGTCGAACGGGAAGGTGCCGAGGGGGGTGCCGTCGGCGGCCAGCACGGTCACCGTGGACTGGGCGAAGTCGACGGTCGTCGGGTCGATGCCGGCGAGGCTGACCGTCCCGTAGGACCGCACGTGCCCGGTGGCCCCGTCGCAGTAGTACGCCGACGGGTTGATGGTGGCCTGGGCCTTGGTCTTGAGGCAGGGCGAGGCGCCGGTGACCGGGTCGATCGAGAACAGGTAGCCGGTGTCACCGAGGCTGTACTTGCACTGGCCGTCGTAGGCGAAGCCGTACGGGCGGGTGTCGCCGCCGTTGACGTTGAGCGGCCCGTTCACGATGCCGTCGGTGCCGTACTGGGTGCAGGGCGCCTGGGTGTTCCAGTCGTAGCAGTACTCGGTGCTGTTGGAGGTCGGGGTGATGCCCCGGTAGATCCAGAGCGGGAACTCGGTCTCCAGGTGCCCGTTGGGGGCGACGATGGTCAGCGGCACCTGGAAGTTGGCCTCGCCGAGGGCGACGTTGGTCATGAGCAGCGTCTGCAGGCCGGGCGGCGCGGCGATCGGATTGCCCGTCAGGTCGAAGCAGACGACGGTGCCGACCGGCGGGACGACCTCCTGGTAGAAGCCGCCGACCGCGGTGCAGACGCCGAGGACGGTGCCCGCCGCGTCGTACGTCTCGAAGATGTTGTCGGCCCGGGCCGGCTCGGTGCCGGTCGGGGTGACCACGGTCTTCGGCACGGCCCAGCCGGTGCAGGCGGTGTTGGTCGACGGGTCGAAGCAGGACATCACCGTGGGCAGCGGGGCCAGCGTGTTGTCCGTGACGTAGATCTTGCCGTTGACGACCCGCATGATGCCCGCGTAGTCGCCGCTGAAGACGTCCTGGCCCTCGTTGGGCGGCAGGCCGATGCCGAAGGTGCCGCAGGAGGCGTTGGTGGCGGGGTCGAAGCAGAGGATCTCGCCGGTGCCGGAGACCGCGTAGATCAGCTGGTTCGGGGCCTGGACCACGCCGCCGACGACCAGTCCGGTGCCGGTCTGGAGGGCGGTGAAGCCGCAGCTGGCCTGGGTCTGGAGGTCGATGCAGCCGACGCCGATCAGTCCGAGGGTGAGCCGGCTGATCGCGGCGTAGTACAGCTTGGAGCCGATCTGCACGTAGGTCGGGGTGCGGGTGCTGCCGAGGTCGCCGGTGGTCTCTCCGGCCACCGAGGAGTTCAGCGCCTGGGGCCAGACGGCGGGGGCGCCGCTCGGGGTCGGGCAGGGGCCGTTGGTGAGCAGGTCGGTGCAGACCACGCTGGCCTCGTTGGAGAACCCGTGGTGGTAGATGTTCCAGGCCTCGGGCGTGGGGACGCCGTTGATCGTGGCGGTGTAGAGGATGGGGGTGAAGCCGTCGCCGCCGGTGGCCGTGTTGACCGGGGTGAGGGGCGGCGGGATCTGGACCACGTCACCGGTGGCCGGTCCCGAGAGCCTCGGGTTGGTCGCCCGGACGGCGTTGGTGGCCGTGCCCGGGTCGGTGGCGGCGAAGGTGGTGCCGCCGTCGGTGGACCACTGCTTGCTGTAGCCCGGCGGCACCTGGAGCGAGCCGGGCACGTAGGTCTGGGCCTGCGGGGTGCTGCCCGGGCCGCCCTGGATGACGTCGGTGACGGTGGTGGAGACCGGGACCGTCTCCGGGTTGGTGGCGGAGACCACCCAGCGGACGGTGTCGCCGTGGGCGGTGGTGGTCGTGCTGCCGGTGGCGAGGTCGGTGCCGGTCTTCTCCAGGGTCACCGGCTGCTGCCGGCCCTGCCGGCCCGCCTGGAGGTCGGCCGGCCGCGCCGCGGCGGGCCGGTCGGCCGCCGTGGTGGCGCGGCCGTCGGCGGGTCCGGCGGCGGGTCCGGCGGCGAGGGCCGGGGCGGTCAGCGAGGCGACGGCCGCCGCGAAGGCCGCCAGCAGGGTGACGGCCCGGCCCGGTGGCCGGCGGGCGGAGCGTCCGTCAGGTCCGGGGCCCTGGGGCGGGGGTGTGGGCGGACAGCGCGTCATCAGAGGTCCTTTCGACCCTGCGCTCACGTGCCGGGGAGGCGGGGAAAGGGAGCCAGAATGAGCGCAGTGCGACTTGATGATGTTCTGATGAACTGTCCGGAGTGTCCGACGTGGCCCAGGTTCACTCGCCGGCCGCTCAGGAACACTCCGACGGACGCACGCGCCGGACGGCGGCCGGTCGGGCCGGCGGCGCTCAGGCCGGCGGCGCGGCGAACCGGCCCCGGCCCGCCTGCACCGCCCAGCCGCGCGCGACCAGACGCTTCGCCCGCGCCCGCACGCCCTCCACGGCGGAGGCGGTCAGCTCCAGTCCGAGCAGCCGGGTCAACTCGTGGGCCTGCAGGCTCGTCCGCGAGTCGTTCAGGATCTGCGCCAGCCGCCGGTAGATCCCCGGGAGCGCCGTCAGGTCCATCCCGGGCTCCCGCACCGGCACGGTCACCCGGATCCCCGCGCCCGGCCCGGCGCCGGCCGCGACCGCCCCGTCCGCCGGGGCGTCCGCGGGGGCGGCG